>CAIWVT010000522.1 GCA_903916135.1 uncultured bacterium | reverse complement strand
TTTATTTTAAAAATAATGTAATCAAGATCTTCATCTTTTTTAAGAATTTGGCCAATACTATATTCTGAACCATCTTCTGTAATAATGCGTGCATCTGTCCAATAGTCACCAAAAACATGATAATTACTAATACATACCCCCGAACTTGAAATAAAAAAACCTGAACCTTGTGAAACGCCCTTATAGTCTTTTGTAAGAAGATAAAATACAGCACTTTTACATTTCTTAAATAATGTTGGCAAATCGTTACCACCATTTTTAGTGATTGAAGAGGCAATACGGCTTTCGCATGCCTCGATTTTGGTTCGGACTTCTTCTGTGTCTTTGAGTTTTTGCGCGTGTTTAAGGGCGACAATAGCATTTTCCCAATCAGAGAAAGCCATGTAACTATTGGCTTGCTTAATAAAGGAAGTGTACTGTTTATCTTTTTCTTTTTTAATTTCTCTGTCCCATGCTTCTAATGCTTCTTTTGCAAGCTGCTTGATTTTTTTATTTGTTACGTCAATCTTGTTTGATAAGACTTCATCATTTTGTTTGAGGGATGATGCTTTATCGTAATAATATAAGGCGGTTTGATATTCCCCTTTGTTGTATTCGGCATCGCCTTGTTTAATTAGGGAGTTGTATTCGGCTTCGTCTTTTTGTTGTTGAATTTTATCAAGGATTTGATTTGTCTCTTGTAATTTAGCAGTGGCGAGTGCTTCGTTGGGTTTGAGCTTTGAGGCAGCCAAATATAAACTTTTAGCTGTTTCGTAATTCTTATTTTTAAATGCTTCGTCTGCCTCCGCCATTTTTTGATTGTATTGTTTGTCTAAGGCAATTTCGGCATTTTTTTTGTCAATGGTTGCAATTTTGTTTTTTGGATATTGTTCATTTGATTTGATGGCTAATGCTTTGTTGTAGGCATCTTTGGCTTGTTCAAATTGTCCTTTGCTATACAGTAGGTCGGCATCGGCAAGGGCTGCATTGTATTTATCGTCTATGGCTTTTTGTTCGGCAAGAATGGCGTCAATTCTGCGTATCTCTATTGAAGGTAAGGTTTCGGATGGGCGTTTTATAGCAGCATTTTCATAAGCTATGCGGCTTGCCTGATATTTTTTGTCGTCAAATAGCTTTTTAGCTTCTGCAATAGCATAGTCATACGGAAGCATGGTGTTGAGATAGCCTACCTTGCTGGTGCCTGGAATAATTTTGTTGCTCAGATTGTAATAATATGTGCTGGTTTGGGGCGTGATGTTGTTTTTTAGTTTGGAGGCTTTCACCGCTACTTTTATGATATCATAGGTCCAAATGGCTGCGGAGGTGGCAGCAAATACCCAAGATAAGGTTTTTTGGTTGGTGTAGGTGGTGTAATATTTGTTACGTTTTTCAATATCAAAACAATTCACATAGTTTGTGCGATTGGTGCTTGCCATAGTGTAATACAGAATTGAAGCTCCCAAGCTGCCATAGGCAGCCACACCATAGATGAAATGATAATTGCCTTTGTAAACACGATAATCGCCCCAACCGGGAATGAACAAAGATTTAACGATATGGCTGCCCAACAGTACATGAGCATCGGAGGTGGCTTTAATCTTTACGAAAACCTTTGCATCCAATATATATCCATCATTACGTGGATTCCAAATGATTTTTTTAGCTATACCTCCTTTTATACTTTTGCCAATATCTCCAGATAGGCTTGTTGTGTTGAGAAGTTCGCCCGGATTGCGATAGAATTCTATACTAACGTTGAACATGGCATCGGCGCGGGCATTCGTGATATCATAGTTGATTTCAACATTTTCACCCTTGAAACTAAATGTAACATTTTCGATGGTAGCAGCATTGTATTTTTGAGCAAATAAGGATGAACATACCAAAAGCAATAGCGTGAAGATGGCGCTTGCTTTGCTATTTATGATATGTTTGCGAATTTGGAAGCTCATGTGAAACGATTAAGGGGTGAAGTGTTTGATTTGACCATATTTGATATAATCACCATCGGTGGCATAGGCACGAAAATAAATGGTTGTGCCCGGAACAAGCGCAGGTAAATTGCCACTGAAGGCACCCAATTGATTTGTTGGACCTAATTCAATGATATCATTATTTACGCTGGGATAGGATGTGGTGACCGACCAACAAAAGCCATGTTGCGTTACAGAGGGCACACCGAGACAGACGATGGAGCCATACAAATTGGCTGATGAGCCATTGATGGCAAAGGTGTCGGTGGTGACCACCAAATCGGGAATAGTGAATTGAATTACATTAGCCATTATGGTTTGGTCATTATTTAGCCGTGCCATGGTTCGTGCATAATAGGGCACCCCAATAGAAAGTCCGGAAATTGTGCAAGCAAATGTGGTATCGTGGGCAAGACTACCTAAGGAAATAAGATAAACAGGGTCGCTTGGCAAGATACCAGTACCCCAAAACACGCCGAATTCCTGCAAGCATAAAGACCCGACATTGTGAATGTGCCCTGTAAGGCTGACAGAAGAAGTGCTTAAGAATGTGATTGTATCCGTTACGACCTGCAAACCATCAGCAATTGGAGTGAACATTAATTGTTCTCCATACACTACGCCGCCATTGGGACCGTTGGAAGCAAAAGCACGGATATAATAGGTTAGGTAGGGGGAAACATTCGCGATGGTTCCGCTGAATGCGCCTGTTTGGGCAGGACTCGAAAAAGAAAGTACATTATTGTTGAGGGTAGGCATAGGTGATAAAGACCAACAGAAGCCATAGCTATGAATGACGTTTTCGCCTAAGTCAACGAGGGTTCCTTTAGCAGTGATTTGGGTATTGTTGATTACCACATCGTCGGTAGTGACTGCTACTTGGCGTTCGTTGCTGATTTTGGTGCAAGCGGACATCAATACAAAAAGCAGTAAACAGGAAAAAATTATGACGATTCTTGGTTTCATTTATTTATTGTTATTCAATATCATCCAATCAAAATCACTATTGGCGTTGTTGGTTCCTTGCGTTTGTGAGCCGAAGAGGATGAATTGTACGGAGGCACTGAGTTCGATGATGCGGAGGATTATTTTATTGTTCATTTAATTGTATATTTTCAATTTTCCCATTTGAATATTGTATAATTTGATTTATTAATCCTTCAACTGACTCATCCCGGAATTCGCAATAATTTGCTTTAATATGACTCGCGTCATTTTTTATAATTGATAGTTGCAATATTGCAAGATAGCCACTATTATATTGTTTTACTGAAACTCTTTCTGTTTTTTCAGTGTCGAGAAATTTTATAACTAATTCCATATTTGTTTTCTGATTTTTATTTAACATATTAATTATTACTTCAAGTCTATTCTTGAAGCTTTTATAAGTTTCTTTAGCAGATAACCACATCAACAAAAAAAATAAAAGGAAAATAAGTGTAATTATTATTTTTAAGAGAGGTGAATTTGTATTAGGGAAGAAAATATTACCAATAGAAAAGGCAAAACACATCAAAAAAGAATATTTAAGATTTAATCTGAAATAGCTTATATCATTATACCTTTCAATATAATTTTCGTAAAGAATCCTATTACGTAAATAAATTGTAATGTCTTTTTCAATCTCTTCAAAATTTGTATTTTTTGA
>CAIWVT010000521.1 GCA_903916135.1 uncultured bacterium | reverse complement strand
TTTCGTCAAAATTACATCTTTTTTTAATTCCAACAAAATATAAATATAATACGTTTGATATATACGAATATACTATGATACATAATTTTTCGTTTCAGGCTTGTGTAATCCATAAATTTCATGTAGGTTTGCATTTGAATATAGAAGTATGAAATCGAAAAGAATTTTTTTAGCAGTATTGATAATTTTTATCATGCAATCGTGTCAGACTGTGCTACATGTTACACGAGTTAGCAACAGCCTCCCCCCTACCGCCACGCAAGGTTTTTATTATGCTTTGCCCCGCAATTTTGTCAGAATTGACGTGGTGGTGAACCGAACCGAACAAATTAAAGGTCCCTACTCGGAGTTTGCAGAGAAATATTTGGGTTTGTCCAATGTCATAAAAAGCAATTCAGCAAGTTATGAGATTAGCGATATTAAACTTTCCTCCTTTGAAGACCCAGACCCACAACAGTTTTATTTCGTAGAACTTAAAAAGAGTATCTTGAAGAAGGCAAATTATTTCAAGTTGGCTCTTACCGAAGCAGGCTTGATGGTCAGTACCGATGGAAAAAACGAAACGAATGTAGCGGAGAATATACCCGTAGGTTCTCAGGTGGACGAAACCATTTATCCCGACATATTCAAATATTATGGCGAATTGAATCTCTTTGAAAAGGTGGATACACTCATCGAAAAGGTGAAACACGATTCGGTAACGGTTGAAAAAATGACCTTCAAACGCTCGATGGTGGAAAAAACTCCCGAACAAAAAGCCAAGAATGCTGCAGATTTCATCATCAAAGTGAAAGAAAATCGTTTCAATTTGATTAGTGGCTTTCAAGAGGTGAATTATGACAAAGAGACCTTTAAATATATGAACGACGAACTCGAGAAAATGGAAAACGAATATCGCAAACTTTTCACTGGGATTAGCTTTACGAAGAAAATCACCTATTCCTTTCTCTATCTGCCCAAGCAAGAAAAGCCGAAGGATTCCATTGGTTTGTTTCGTTTCTCCAAGCTAAAAGGTGTGTTGGATACCACCAGTGGTTTTGGCGATTTGATTTCTTTGAAGATTCAAAAAGTTTCTAACACCGACTCCTTGAAGGCTTATGTGGACCGGAAATCAGGCTTGAAATCCGAATCTCACGGTTTGTTTTATCGCATTGCCGACTATGCCAACATCACCATCTTGAGTGCCAACAGCGAAACCGTTCACGCCAAGTTCCTCATTCCGCAATACGGTGTGGTAACTTCCATGCCTGCATTGCTCACCAAAACGCAGTATTATAAAGCCTCGGGGACGATTAATACTATAGAATAGGACATCATTGCAGCAACACCCTATCTCCAAATGCAATTCCTTCATTGGGATGCTGTACATTTTTGAGGTATCATTTTATACCATTACTTTCTATATTTTAATCCAAACTCCATTTGGTATTGCGCACTTTAATCAACTCAAACAGGCAAATTAATTTATTTGCTGTAAAAGGTACACCATCAAAAGTACCGTTACCAAAACACTTGGATGAATTCGGTATAAAGCTGAAAATTTTTATCTACAGTTATCATAATGGCATTTTCTTCAAAAGCAGTCGCAATTAGTAATCTGTCAAACGGGTCGCGATGCTGCTCATGGAGCGGAATTTTGTGATAATGAAAAATATGTTGATTTTGAATATTTAGAAATAAAAAGCCGTCTCTTACTGCCTGATGATAAACTTCATCCACATCGGTTCTGAAATCCGGTAATTTACCAATCGTCAGCTTGATTGCAATTTCATACAAGCTCAGTTGACTGAATAGTATAACATTTTCGGGATTTTGGATTTCCCGCATCACCCGCTTTGGTATTTTTGGATTATTTTCCTGAAACCAAAGCAGGCAGTGCGTGTCAATAAGATATTTTTTCCCTGCCATCACATATAATCTTTTAGGTCGTTCAGCGGCTCGTTAAAATCATCAGGAATAGTCACTCTGCCAATCAATGAACCGGGTATTCTTTTTTTGTTACCATTAGAAAATGGTTCATCAGTGAGAAACGTAATAATCACCTCTGTTTTTGTTTGTACCGGGGGCTCTTCTTTCAGAATGATTTGCCCGTGGTCATAAGTTCCTTTTATTGTTGTGAGCATAGTATTAAAATTAATATTTGCAAAGATAGTTGTTTGACACGAATTACACGAATTTACACGAATTATTTTTATTATTACAGGGGGCGGTGGGGTTTTTCTCTGCTTGTTCGGTGGTGAGGGATTCGTTGATAGTTCAGTAGTGGGGAGTTCAGAGTTCAGAGTTTGGAGTTTGGAGTTTAGATATTATGAATTACTAACAAGAGGGTGGTGTGCAAAATTCACAAAACAGGTAGTTGGAAGCTATTATTAAATCACATACCTTTCAATAATATTAAATCCTTATAACAGTCAATAGGCTTGGGATAATTAGTATCGTCTAATTTAAGTTGCATTAAATGCAAATGAGTTGGAGAACGTTTTTTAAAAGCATTAAGACCGGATCTCCCAACAGTGGCAATCGTATCACCTGGCTTAACTATATCGCATGGATGAACCAAAACTTTATTATTATGTGCGTAATAAAAGAAACTATTTGAAGAAGGGTCGTATATCCAAATATATTTTCCACCGCGTAAAACACTTGTTGTATCCCAAGTTGTTTCGGTTGCAATAACAATTCCTCCTGTCATTGAAAGAACATTTACAGGCTTTTTAGTTACGTCACTCAAACAATCTTGATTTCTATCGGCTATAAAAATATCCTGCGCTGGATGTCCTTTATGTTTGTTTCCATCAAAATAGTCGTAACCTGTAGTGATATAACCGCTTCCATTTGTTCCTCCAATTGATTTTGAGTTGTAGCCTTGAATAGGAAAAATCCAATTTGATTTAGCAATATCTTTACCTCCATTTTTATAAAAATATACTTTCAACTGAGGCAGCAAAGTTTGAACTTGCTTTAAAGCCTCATCTTTTTTAATCAAACCATCACGGATTTTATTATTTAAAGAGTTATAATCACCACATAAATTAGCGGTAACGGATGTTTTAACCTTTGGAGTATAGTTTGTTTCATTTTTCTTAGCTTCATTTGATGAACAACCTAATATTAAAAGAATTATGGCAATGGCAAACTTATTCATACCGTTTAATTAATTCAATGTTTTGTTTTTCTATATCTGTAAGCATAGATGTAACATCAGAATATTGTCCACGATACCATGATTGTGACTCAAAATATGATTTCATATCTTGAGTTTTAAAAATATAACCATGCCGAGCAAATATTTCATTTCTCATAATTTTCAGATCCCACAGACTCATTCCACTTAAATCTGAAGATGTCAAATTTCTAAGAGAAGTCATCGGATACTTCCCATATATTGATCCTGTGCTATTTGTTGTTAAGTTGGTAAAATTTCCATACACCCATCCAATTTTACTGTTAAAGTTTATTTTATACCAATAGTCGGCAATACCATTAATATTTTCCAAATTCCCTTTTTCAAGTATTTCACATACATCACCAGTATTTAACTGCATCGTAACTCCAGATTGCAAAGATGGGTAAGAACGAATATTTACCTTATTACCTTTTATTGTTAATGAAGAGGTATTTCTTGGAGAAGTAACTAATGAATAAGCGTAAGCAATAGAATCCTCTCTAATTTTTTCAATCATTGCGATCGAATCTTCTTTCACTGTACGCATTGAATCCAACTTATGAATCATCTTATAGGCTTCATCAGCATACCTTCCTTCTGAGTGATATTCATTGAGATAAGCTTGATAAGAATCGTATGAATTTAATTTTTTTGCCTTTACCCATGAACTTTTTTGATTAAAAAATAATATTAACATAAGTACGCTAACTACTAGTACTATTGAAACCGATGATAATAAAATAATTTTAATTAGACTTTTAGACTTTTTGTTATTTTTTTACTTTGTCTTAGTCTTTGAAGTAAATGATAATGTATTTGAATTCCCATTTTCAAGATTAGATAAAACATCATAATTAAGTGAGCTACCGCATTTATTACAGAAGTTTTTCTCATCATGGAAGGTTATATTGCATTTATGACATGTTTTCATTTTTTGGATTACTTCAGATTAATATTAAATGGTAATTTTATCTTATTACAATAGGAAAAGTTTTATGATATTTTTTTAACTAATTAATTAAATCCAAACTAATATTATGGCACAACTGTCTTTGCTATTATAGCTAAAGTTACTAAACCTCCTATTCCGATGATACTTCCAAAAACCGTAGCAATAGCTCGAAATACTGTTGTTTTCTTATAATTTGTTTGAGTTATAGTATTTGTACTCTTTTCATCAATTATTTTTTCTGTGTAATTAAAAAAATAAACACCTTTAGCTTCCGAGTATAATCTCCCAGTAATTTCATTTTGAATAGCCTGGCTTGGCGTACCTCTGTTGAAGTTTAATTTGCCCTTTTTCTTTTTAAATAATTTTATAGTTCCTTTTTGATATACCACGGGGATATTAATGTCTGTTTCGGCGTTAACATCGTACCCTTTTATTTTAGGATAAGAATAATAAGAATCATTACACCATTTATTCATATAATCCACCAATAATTCTGGCATGTCAGTTTCGTCAACTGTTGATGGTGAAATTGTAAGATGTCTATTTATATCCATTGAAATTTTGAATTTAAAAATAGAATTAATTTTTTTTCCTTTAGGTAGAGTCTCTACAAAATTTGATATACCGGTTAACATGTTAGCATATAATCTTGAATAGATATCAAAATCTCTAATATTATATGTTTTAGCCTGTATCTCTTTTTTCTCTATCGCTGCTGCAATTTTCTTGACTTCACTGATAGAATCACTTTCTCTTTTAGCTTTTATTGCATAAATAGAATCCTGTATATGCTTTACGATTGCAGAAATGGAATCCTGTATATGCTTTTCTTTGAATCTTTTTTCTTCAGCTATCTTAGCAATTGAATCAGATATTTGTTCCAATCTTAGTTTCTCAACTTTTAGTTTATTAATTTCTTGATTGTTATAAAACAATACCTGCATTTCATTTGGGGATTCAATAAATTCAAAATAATATTTCGTCCAACCATAATTATAATGCATTATGCCATTTTTATCTAAAAAAGAATTGACAAATTTCCAGTGTGAGTCATTATTAACATTTTTTTTAATCTCATAAAATTGCTCAGAATTTGTAGAGTAAATCACCACATTCTCAAAACCTGTTTTCTGACATAACCATAGCCAGCATTCAGCGTTATCATTATCTGGATTAATTTTATATGACCATTTAAAAGAATTAAAATCATAAAAGTCGGCATTAGTACTGCTGGAGGAATATTTCCAACCTGCTTTTGCATTTAAATATGAATTAGTCTGATTATAATTCTTTTTTTGAATAATCAAAAGATCAGAAAATGCCATGTTTTGAGACAAACATGAAATATGGATTAATAGTAC
>CAIWVT010000520.1 GCA_903916135.1 uncultured bacterium | reverse complement strand
TATGTCAATAAGATTCGTATAAAATAAATTATTTACTATTCTTATGTCAATAAGATTCGTATAAAATAAATTATTTACTATTCTTATGTCGATAAGATTCGTATAAAATAAATTATTTACTATTCTTATGTCGATAAGATTCGTTTATAATGTTATTTATAAGTACTTTACTTGGATTTTATTGAATTGCTAAATATCTTGATTTGTCATTGCGAGCCTACTCTGAAAAGGATTATTCCCTAATCATTCGAAAAAACATTCGAACTGCAAAAAGATAGTTCCAACCTACAAAAAGGTAGTTGGACAAAATGGCTATATGCAAATATGCCAACACAGCCAGTAAGTCACTTAGTGACGTAATATAGCTGAAACGTAAGTATATGAAGGACTTGAAAGGGGTTGAAAAATACTTTCCCCTGACAACAATAAAATAAATTTAATATTTCTCGAAAAATCAAACTACTTTTGCATCCTCAATACCTCAGCAATAAAATATTGAAAAGCGATGACTGAATTGGACAGAAAAAATAAAATAAAGATACTTATCCTTGATGATGAAAAACAATTTACGGAAGAGTTAAGTGGTTTTTTTACTGATTCCGAATTCGAACCCTTCGAAGCAAACAATGTGGGGGATGGGCGCAGAATATTAAGCACCCAACAGATAGATTTACTCATACTGGACGTTCGTTTGCCAGGCGTTAATGGCTTAGATATTCTGAAAGAAGTGAAAGCGGAATTCCCCTACATGGAAGTCATCATTGTTTCTGCTCATGGCGATATGGACACGGTTATCAAAGCCATGCGTTTGGGGGCTTTCGATTATTTGCGCAAACCATTTCGGTTTATTGATATTCAAATTGCCATCGAACGCACCCAAAAATATCTTCAAATGCAACGCAAGTTGAAGAATATGGAGGAGAAAAACTCTTTAATTTCTAAAGCTTTGGAACAGAAAATTGAGCGTCAATTTATAGGTGCTAGCCCAAAGACTTTAGAAGTGTTTGAACAGGCAATCACCGCCTCAAAATATCCCGATGCTAATGTGTTGATAACTGGCGAAAGCGGAACAGGCAAAGAGAATATTGCCCGCATCATTCATTATTCAAGCGACAGGAAAGACAATATTCTGTGTGCCGTCAACTCTTCAGCCATCACCGAATCGCTGTTGGAAAGCGAATTCTTTGGTCATAAAAAAGGCTCGTTCACGGGAGCCGTAACCGACAAAATGGGCTTCTTTGAAGTGAGCAATAGCGGTACGCTTTTTTTGGACGAAATAGCCGATATGCCCCTGAATCTGCAAGCGAAAATAATGCGAGCCACTGAGGAAAAAGTCATCACCCGTGTGGGCGACACTATGCCTATCCGTACCGATTTTCGTGTCATATCTGCCACCAATCATAACATGGACGAACGGGTGGCAATGAAAACCTTTCGCCTCGATTTGTTGCACCGTCTCAACACACTCCACATCCATATTCCGCCTTTGCGCGAACGCCCCGAAGACATAGAACCACTGCTGATTCATTTCGTGGATGCATATTCCGCGAAATTCAAAAAAAACAATATGAAGATTGCTAAAGAGGTGTTTGAGGCGCTTGTCAACTATAGTTTTCCTGGCAATGTCAGAGAACTGCGCAACATGGCAGAGAGAGCCATCATTCTGTGTAAAGGTGAAACGCTAGGCTTGGCTGATTTTCCGATGAAATCACACAAACCCGTCGTGGTAGTGAATAATACTAAAGCCGAGACCTTGCAAGAAATTGAGGTGAAAACTATCCGCAAAGTGCTCCTGGATTGCAAATATAATCAGCAGGCAACTGCTGACATATTAGGCATTCACCGCGACGCATTGAGTCGGAAAATGAAAAAATATAACATCGAACTCAGTACCAAAGAAGCCTAACGCATTATCGCGTAATCACGCGTTTTTTTCGCGTATTCCACCTTGTTTTTAGGCTGCTATTTCGCTAAAACAGCCTTCCTCGAAAAAAAAATGCATTTTTATTTCGTTTCATATTCAGATGTTTATCTGAATTATTTCCTTTTTATTTGTAATGCCAAAAATTTGTGGCACACCCTTTGCCAAGCCCCTGCCATAAAGAGGTAAAATCGTCCCTTATGTAAAGCACGGTTAAAAACAAATAATAGGAGATTAAAAAAATGGCAGTAGAAAAAACAATCGGTTCATCCAGCCTCGTAGAAGTTATCGACCGTATCCTTGACAAAGGTGTTGTAGTTGATGCATGGGTAAGAGTATCATTAGTAGGTATCGAACTTCTTGCAATTGAAGCAAGAATAGTAGT
>CAIWVT010000519.1 GCA_903916135.1 uncultured bacterium | reverse complement strand
TATCCGACGAGGGAGTTGCCCATACTTCAAAAAACAACTATAGTATCCGACGAGGGAGTTGCCCATACTTCAAAAAATAAGTATTATATCCGACGAGGGAGTTGCCCATACTTCAAAAAATAACTATAGGCGCCGCAGTGCTCGATGCCAATATATGTAAAAGAAAAAAAACTTTACCGTCAACGCTCGGCTTTAATTTCTTTACATAAAAAATAAGGTCGGAATATGGAAATAAATAAAAATAAAAAAAAAATAGTTGAAGATATAACAATATTCATTACTTTTGTACGTTCAAATTCTAAATACTTAAAACGATGATAGACTTTATTAAATTCTTTGTAAATTTATTTTTACACTTAAACATCTCTTTTGACAGTAAAAAAATAGCCAGTGAAGACTGTCTTGGCAAAATTGCATTTCAAAACACCGACGGGCAGTTTGACGATATGTTGGCTGCAACTCAGGCAGTGCATGATGATTTATTTCAGGATGTATCCGATATAGATACTTCCGTAGCCGTTCAGAAAGCCCTAACCGAAATCACTGACGAGCTCATGGATAAATTCACCAAGCGTGTCACTAAATTGAATTTGCATTTTGAATCCACTGGCTTTGTGGATTCTCCTTACTACAATGAGTTTTTCCTTCATGGGGTGCAGGAAATTACCAAGGGAACTAATAAAGGCAATATTGTGACCTATATGAATAGGATGATAAATGCCATCACTGCCCATACGACAGAAGCAGGTGGACCAAGCGTTTTAACAGAATTTCAGAATTTCAAGACTCAATATAACAATGCTCGTCAAGCACAAGAGTTAAAGAAAGGCGGAACTCAGGGAAAGAGAACCACCCGCAATGAAGCCGAAGTGGCTTGGGCAGAGCAAATGTTCGATAACTTGCTCACGATAGCAAAACTATATAAAGGCAAACCTGAAAAAGTCAATGACTTCTTCACGCAACATTTGTTTGAACGTCATTATAGTTCGGATAAAGACCATATTGGCACCCTAACGGGAAAGGTTACTCACGGTCATACCATCGTTGCGGAGCCTGATGTACGTGTGCATGTGGTGGATGGCAAAATCAATGACGCTTTCACCAAAGCAGATGGCATCTTCCGCACCCAGCGTTTGCCGGTTGGTTTTTGGAAAGTGCAATTCAGCAAACCCGGTTTCATCACTCAGGAAGTTACCATCGAAATCTTTGACGATGGCGACACCACCTTTGATGTTTCTATGGAAATGGAAGTAGCTCCAAGCTAAGCCTATTTCAATTTTGGCGATTCTTGCGCAAATAAATGAATACTTTAGCATAAAAAAATATAGATATTAAGTTCTTACAAGGCAGGATATTTAGTAATAGCAACATAACATAAATTTAATTGGTTACTAAATTCTACTGAAAATATTACTAAGTAAAAGCTATTAGGAAGTTTCTCATAATTCTTAACCTCATAGTTCCTGCCTTGTATTTTTTATCATAAAATGAAATTGAGAAATTAGTTACTTTTGTGCTTTATATCTATATAAAAAAAATAAAAATATTAAGTTCTTACAAGGCAGGATATTTACTAGTAACCATATAGCATAGATTTTTTGGTTGAAATTAAACTGCAAATTTTACTAAGTGAAAAGCTATGGTTTAATATTAATGCCATAATAAACAGGTCCATAGTTCCTGCCTTGTATTTTTATCTTAACATGAAATTTTGAAGTAATAGTACCTTTGTGTTTTATATCTATAAAAAAAAACATTGTTGTCCGGTTAAATAATATTTCGTCCCTACGGGACTTAAAAAACTGTGTATTGAAATGTTCTATAAACATTAAATCCCTACGGGATTGAGGATTTTAGCGTGCAAGGCAGTCCCGTAGGGACAAAATGTTTATAGAAAAATAAACCTCCACAACATTAAGTCCCGTAGGGACGTAATATTGCTGAAACATTAGCCCT
>CAIWVT010000518.1 GCA_903916135.1 uncultured bacterium | reverse complement strand
TTCAAAATCAATATCATTGGGATTAACCCTGCATTTATCTTCATCAATTAAATAAATCATAATTTCCTTGTTTAATAAACAAGCTTTTTCATATTCAATTTGCGTATATGATTTTTTACTTTCTTGATCAATACTTCCATATCTTAAAGCAATTATACCAATATAAATATCTGAATATTCAACTTCTTCAAGGCATGTAGATAAAGCATTTTTTTTCTTGCTCCAAATTTTTCCATACCTAATATTTTGACATTATATCCCTGTAATAATTCCCATATTTTTTCTCTATATGGTATTAAATCTGAGTATGTCGAAGAAATAAAAATCTTTTTTTTCATTTGGATTTATAAAATTCAATTTCAATAAATATTATTATTATCATTCCCCGTTCGGCTTAGGCTGTGCCTAAGTCGTTTATATTCTTATAGGTTCCACCTATTCTCTCATTAATTCAAGCCTACACTTCACAGTCAGGCTAAAATTTTTCATTTTTCATTTTTAGTTTTTCATTTCCCCGTTAGGCTTTGTGCCTAAGTCGTTCATATCTAATTAGACTACTGCTTATGCTATTCAATACTACAGTTTTCATAGCTAATTAATTCCTCAATTAATAATTATGAACTTCGCCAAACCTCGTCCGGGTGTAATGTCTTCTTATTTTTCAGATATTCTTTTATTTGTTCTAAAGTCATATCCTTCATTTCAAGACTCAAGTCGTCTCTAATCTCCCGCAATTGTTCGAGGAGAGTTTTCTCTGTTTTTCTTTTTTCTTTAGTCTTCATTTTCTAAAATTTCTCTAGGTGTTCTAATTTCTAAAATCTTATGCCCAAACTTGTAATTTACCGCATTATAACCACGTATCCTATGGACATTTACAATGTGTTTGAAGTTCCAACTCACTAATACATCAGCGTGGTTCAAAGTCCCCAGAGCGATGTGAATACAGTCCGACAAACTTGTCTTTCCTACCACATTTTCACGTATGTAGTGGTTAGCAAGTTCTAAGGCTTGGTCAGAAATATCAATGAACTCAACGGACTGTTTTGACAAACTATTCGCTAACTCCCTTACTTTTTCCGGTGCCGGTTTTAACTCGATATCTGTCAAACGCGAATAAATCACCTTAAATTGTCCTTTATAAATTTGGTTAAACAAAATTTTTGTCCAAAATTCAAATTCAGGCTCAAAATAACCACCAAAAACAGATGTGTCTAAGTAAATTCGTTCCATTAGCCTCAATTTTTAATTTTTCACTTTTCATTCCACTAATAGTCTAATAGCCTAAAGCCTAATAGCCTAAGAAGCCACTCTCACCAAAGTAATCTCCAACGTAATTATCTTCCCCCTCTTAATCTTAACTATCAAAGTTTGGGAAATAAAACCGGCTTTTGAAAATTCGATATGATACGTCCCGGGTTTAATTTTTATAATGGAAACCACCCCGTTGATATCGCTCAGGGCTTGTTTGTTGAGTTCCATAATTTTTATCACGCCATTTTGAATCAAATTAGTGATAGAACCCACGGGTGGGTTACCATCTAAAAATAAAGCAGTGATACCCGTGTGATGTACTCCCGTTTTATCCACAACCATACAATCGGCTAATTTTTTAACCAATTCAGGTTCATTCTTCTGATATTCACCATAAAAAAAGTCGTAAATATTTTTTAAAGCAGCATTGCCTTTCACATAAGCTGCATAAATAGCTTCTGTGCCATCTTCTTTTTTCGCGCCAATAGCATCTTGCGTATCTACTTTCACTTCATCGTAAGCAAGAATGACAGCATCCATATCGGCAATGTCGGCAGGTTTGATATTGCTGAATACCGTAAGATTTCCTGCCAACGTATTTTTCATGATACGTGCGCGGCTCAGGGCAGTAGCTTTTGAAGCACGATATATAAAATAAGGTTTATGTTCTAAAATTTTTACAAATTCTGTTTTTCCAGCCAAACGAGCCATAGGCAAGCCTTTTTTGGCATATATTATCATCGTATCTGCCATAATTTGCTTCGCGGCTTCCACTTCTTTTGTGATTCCGGTCGTGTCGGTCTCCTGTTTATCTTCGGCAACTTGTATTTCTACAATGGCTGCTTCCAATTTGACTATTTCGCCTGCTTCAGTTGGAATAGCATCAAATTTTGCTTGATTCGAACCGATAAAATTCTTGACTCTAAAAAAGTTAATGAGTCTCCAAATAAATATCTTTTTCATAACATTCAGTTTTTTAATAAACTAACAAATCAAATGCTTGTATTTTATGTTTTTTTACTATTATATTTTCAAACGGCACCACAAAGAACTGAAAATTTTTTGTTTCCACCAAATATTTTTTCACTTATTTTCAACTATTTTTTTAGAAACGATAAGAAACTTCAAAAACCAACCTGTTCAGTCAGTTGAATTTTTTAATATCTTTGAATTACAGTTTAATTAACATCAAAATTCGTGCCAATAAGTTAAGAAGTTTTAATTTAGACAACATTATTTCTTAACCATTATGAATAAAAATTATTACTGATGTTACGCATAACCTTATTTTCTTTATTTTTTTAAACCTTAGTAGAAAAGGGAAACGAGATAAAATTAACCTTATTACCTTATTTATGAGGAGATAAGGTAATTAGGTTAGGGTTGGGTTGGCTATCATTTCTACTAAGGTTAAAGGTTGAAAAATAAGGTTTTTTCTTTTTTGCGTAACATCAGTTATTACACAAAGAACACAAAAGCTTTTATCTTCTCCTTTGTGTTCGTAATGCTTTCATTTGTGACACTTGTGGTAAAAAAAAATCTTCAATCATAAGCCTGCC
>CAIWVT010000517.1 GCA_903916135.1 uncultured bacterium | reverse complement strand
TTCAACAAGATGGAACGGTTCTCGAGTCGCTTGGGAATGCTATGTTTCGTGTTGAATTGGAAAATGGTCACGTTATAATTGCACATATTTCAGGCAAAATGAGAATGCATTATATTAAGATATTACCAGGCGATAAAGTAAGAGTTGAAATTTCGCCGTATGATTTAACAAAAGGAAGAATTACATTCAGATATAAATAATTAATAAGATGAAAGTACGAGTGTCAGTAAAAAAAAGAACCCCTGATTGCAAGATTATCAGAAGAAATGGAAGGGTTTATGTTATTAACAAAAAGAATCCTAAATACAAACAAAGACAGGGTTAATATTTTTGAACAATATTAAAAAGTAATATATGGCAAGAATTGCAGGTATTGATTTACCAAAAAACAAAAGAGGAGTTATTGGTTTGACCTATATTTTAGGTATTGGCAATAGTACTGCTCAAAAGATATTAATAGAAGCTGAAATTGATTTTGATAAGAAAGTTAGCGACTGGACAGATGCCGAGCAAACAACGATTCGTAATATTATAAACGAAAAATATAAAGTTGAAGGCAATTTGAGGTCAGAAGTCCAGATGAATATCAAACGATTGATGGACATTGGATGCTATAGAGGTATTAGACATCGTGCAGGTTTACCCACAAGAGGTCAAAGTACAAAAAACAATGCTCGTACACGTAAAGGAAAAAGAAAAACAGTAGCTAATAAGAAAAAGGCTGCTAAAGGTTAAGAATTAATTAATGTATAATCAAAGAAACATATTATAAATATGGCAAAAACTTCTGCTAAATCAGCAAAGAAAAGAGTAGTTAAAGTTGACGCGACGGGTAGAGCTTATGTCTTCGCTTCGTTCAATAATATTATTATTTCGCTGACAAACATGAATGGACAAGTAATTTCATGGTCGTCAGCAGGAAAAATGGGTTTTAAAGGTTCTAAAAAGAACACTCCGTATGCAGGTCAGATGGCTGCGGGTGATTGCGCTAAGGCTGCTTACGATTTTGGCTTGAGAAAAGTTAAAGTTTATGTAAAAGGACCAGGAGCTGGTAGAGAATCATCTATCAGGTCAATCAGTGCGGCTGGTATTGAAGTAACAGAAATTATTGACGTTACTCCATTGCCACACAACGGTTGTCGTCCTCCAAAAAGAAGAAGAGTATAAATTTTATCCAATAATATAATTAGATATGGCAAGATATATTGGTCCGAAAACAAAGATCGCAAGAAAGTTTAAAGACGCCATTTATGGTCCAGATAAATCTTTTGAGAAAAAGAATTATCCTCCCGGACAACATGGTCAAACGAAGAAAAGAAAAAAACAATCAGAATACGGCGTTCAGTTACAAGAAAAGCAGAAAGCAAAATTCACTTATGGAATTCTTGAAAAACAATTTAAAATTACTTTTGAGAAAGCAAGTCGTAAAAAAGGCATTACGGGTGAAGTATTATTACAACTTATTGAAGCCCGTTTAGACAATGTTGTGTATCGTTTTGGCATTTCTCCTTCACGGAGTGGAGCACGTCAATTAGTTTCTCACGGACATATTGAAGTGAATGGCAAAGTTGTTAATATTCCTTCATATAGCTTGGTTGCTAATGATATTGTTTCAGTAAGAGAAAAATCAAAATCACTGGAAGTTATTAATGAGGCATTGGAAAGACATACAAACCGTTTTAATTGGTTAGAGTGGGATCAGGAAAAAATGACTGGCAAATTTATGAGTTATCCTGAACGCGATCAGATTCCTGAAAACATAAATGAACAACTCATCGTTGAATTGTACTCGAAATAAGATTTATATTAACAACTGAAAAAATAAATATGTCAATATTAGCTTTTCAAAAACCGGACAAGGTTGTAATGTTGGAGTCGGACGATTTCTTTGGGAAATTCGAATTTCGTCCTCTCGAACCAGGATATGGCACAACCGTTGGAAATTCATTAAGAAGGATACTGCTTTCTTCTCTTGAAGGATTTGCAATTACGAATATTAAGATTGAAGGTGTAGATCAGGAGTTTTCCTCTATTGATGGCGTGTTAGAAGATGTTCCGGAAATCATCCTTAACCTGAAAAAAATCTGTTTCAAAAGACAGATTGAATCTGTTACGAATGAAAGAGTTATTATTACAGTTTCTGGAAAAGATGTTTTTAAAGCAGGAGATTTTAACGCTTTTCTTTCAGGCTTTCAAGTGATAAATACGGAAGATGTGATTTGTCATTTAGAACCTACTGTAAAATTTGTAATGGAGGTTACTATTGATAAAGGAAGAGGTTATGTTCCTGCAGAGGATAACAAAACATCAACTGCCACACTGGGTACTATTTCAATAGATTCAATATTTACGCCAATTCGCAATGTTAAATTCGTTGTAGAAAATTATCGTGTGGAACAAAAAACTGACTACGAAAAATTAGTTTTCGACATCACAACCAACGGTTCTATTCAACCGAAAGAAGCGTTGAAAGAAGCTGCAAAGATTTTGATTCACCATTTCTTACTTTTTTCTGATGAAAAAATTACGATGGATATTGAAGAGAAAGCCGTTGTTGAAGAATTCGACGAAACTTCGCTACACATGCGTCAATTATTAAAAACCAAACTTGTTGACCTCGATTTGTCTGTGAGAGCCTTGAATTGCTTGAAAGCTGCTGATGTGGAAAGCCTAGGAGATTTGGTTTCCTATAACAAAAACGATTTATTAAAATTCAGAAACTTTGGTAAGAAATCATTAATCGAACTTGAAGATTTAGTGAAAGCTAAAAGCTTAACATTCGGCATGAATATTTCCAAATACAAATTAGATAAGGATTAAACGAAATGAGACACAACAAAACCATTAATCAATTAGGAAGAACATCTTCACATAGAAAAGCTATGCTTTCCAATATGGCGTCATCGCTCATACTACATAAAAGAATTGCTACTACTGTAGCAAAGGCAAAAGTATTGAGAGGGTATGTGGAACCATTAATAACTAAATCAAAAGATGATTCTACACATTCGCGTAGAACTGTGTTTAGCTATTTAGGAAATAAAGAAGCCGTAACTGAACTTTTTAGAGAAGTATCGAAGAAAATTATGGACCGCCCTGGTGGATACACTCGTATCTTAAAAACAGGTGCACGATTGGGTGATAATGCTGAAATGTGTATTATTGAATTAGTTGACTATAACGAATTGATGTTAGGTACGAAAGACGCTAAAGCCGGCAAGTCAGGTGCTCGTCGTCGTCGTGGT
>CAIWVT010000516.1 GCA_903916135.1 uncultured bacterium | reverse complement strand
TTTTCTTCGGCTTTGTTGGGTTCCACAAACATTTTTATCCCTGTATAAATCAGCAAAGCCCCGAAAAGATAGAGAAACCATGAGAACTGTTGGATGATAGCCGCGCTTCCAAAGATAAATATGAAGCGCATTACCAAAGCCCCCAAGATGCCCCAAAACAAGACGCGTTTATAATACTTTTTTTTGTACGCCAAAGGCGAAAAAGATCATAATCATCACAAACAAATTGTCAACGGATAGGGTCTTTTCGATGAGATAACCGGTAATATATTCGAGCGAAAGGTTCTTTTTATAGACTTCGAGCGCATCTTCATACGATAGCCCGTCAATCTGTATGGGATGATTGTACTTATCAATTTTCAGTTGAATATCTGCTTTGTTTTTGATGCCGTGTATCCATTCGCCATGATGCCGAATGAGAAAATAAAAGGAAATGGCAATCAGTATCCATACGATAGACCACAGAAAAGCCTCTTTGAACTTCACCACATGGTTTTCCTTGCCGATGACTTTTAAATCTAAAAAGAGCATCAGCACCACAAAGATGTTGAAACCGGCAAACATTAATATTTCGGTGAGATTCACAGGAGTTTTTTTTGCAAAGGTACTAAAAAGCGACGATTATTTGAAGGCAATTCGGATATTGACAATCTCAGGATGATTTCCAGTGCGCACCGGCGGTCCCCAAGTGCCCACTCCGCATGAAACATAAAACTGTGTGTCGTTGATTTTACGGTAGCCCCAGTCGGGATGATAGATGGCGCGAGTAATCAGATTTAATGGAAACATTTGCCCGTTGTGAGTGTGTCCCGACAATTGCAAATCAACTCCTGCCGCTGCTGCTTGTTCTAAATTAAACGGTTGATGATCGAGCAGAATGATGGGGAAGGATTTGTCCACCGTGCTCATCAGTTCCTCCAAGGGTTTGCGTTGTTTCCCTGTGAAACGCACCATATCTTTATCATTGCGACCCACCAACCAAAACGCACTGTCAATCAACACAGCCGTATCGCGAAGGTAAGTAATCTTATGTTTCTCCATATAAGCAACCGCAGGACCTACACCTCCAATAAATTCATGATTGCCCGTGATGGCATACACACCATATTTAGCCACAATGTTTTCTAGCAAAGCCCCAAGATTCTTTTTGATAACGGGTTTGATATTTTCGTCCACCACATCGCCTGCCAACAAAACAATATCGGGCTTCAAGGTATTAATTTTCTCAACGATTCTTCCCAATTTATTCGGACCAATGATGGTTCCTAAATGCAAATCGGATAGCAGCACCACATTCAAAGACGTGTGGTTTTTGACCTTTTTGTGAATCGTGATATCCAAATTCTTTATCACCACAATGGAAGCGTTTATATATCCATACAGAATCAAAAGCGCGACCAAACTAAAGGCACTCACCAATGTGATGAATTTTGTTTTAGCATAATCCACATAAAAACCTGCCGGCAGAAAATGTATCCAATGATTTGCCATGCGGATGATATCCATAAATAAGATAATGAAAAAGAAATACAACATCGCTGCAAACCAAAAGGAGCCTGACCAATTCAATATCTCAGTAATGATAGAATGTCCAAAGCTTTCAGAAATTCGGGCAACAATATATGCCAGAAAAAAGAAAATAAAAACTCCAATATAATACGGTCGTAAGCCACGATAAAGCTCCAACCCATGCCAACCTTTGTAGAAAATATAAAAGTTCACCAAAGAATGAACCGAAAGGACAATAAGCAGGAAAATAAGCATTCCGAAAGATTTCATAAATATAATACGCCTAAATTAATTTTACAGCTCAATTTGAACACTCACTTTGTCGAGTTTCCCGCCAAGGGGTGGATTCATTTTCGAGACCTTTACACTCAAATGCGTGATTTCAGGAAATCTTTTCTTCACCGCAATGCCGATACGGGAGGCGATATGTTCCATAAGTTTGGATGTAATCGCCATTTCGTTTTTCACTATGGTATATATTTCCTGATAATTAACCGTGGTGGAGAGCACGTCGCTGGCTTCAGCTTCAGAGGTGTCGGTGTCGGCAATAACATCCACCAAAAAACGATTGCCAATAATTTGCTCTTCGGCAAAACAACCGTGATATGAATAGAACTCCATGTTTTCCAAAAATATTTTCCCCATATATCATAATTTAAAAAACGCAAAAGTACGAATAAAAGCATTTGGACTTGAGATTTTCGCTGCAATACTTTTCGAAATAGTGTGCCTCATATCGTTTAAAACCATTCAAAAATTGTATCTTTGCAGCCGTTTAAGAAAACTGAATTATGGAAGATTCCAACAAAACAAACAACACGGAACAAACATCAGGCGAAAGCAAATCGCTGAATTTTATCGAACTAATTATCGAAGAAGACATTCGTACGGAGAAATACGGCAAGCGGGTACACACACGTTTTCCTCCCGAACCGAATGGATATTTGCATATTGGTCATGCAAAATCTATTTGTTTGAATTTCGGATTGGCAAAAAAATATGGCGGCAAATGCAATTTGCGTTTCGACGACACCAACCCAACCAAAGAGGATACGGAATATGTGGATTCTATCAAAGAAGATGTGAAATGGCTCGGCTTTAATTGGGATGGTGAATATTATGCCTCCGATTATTTCGAAACCTTGTATGAATATGCGGTCACCTTGATTAAAAAAGGCAAAGCTTATGTATGCGATTTGACGCAGGAAGAAATTGCCGCTACGCGAGGAACTGTTACAACGGCAGGCTCTGTCAGTCCGTATGCGCAGCGAAGTGTTGATGAAAATATAGACTTGTTTGCCCGCATGAGAGCAGGTGAATTTATAGATGGCTCGAAGGTTTTACGTGCTCGCATTGATATGGCTTCTCCCAATATGCTGATGCGCGACCCGATTTTGTATCGTATTTTGCATGCTGAACATCATCGCACAGGCAATGCATGGTGTATTTATCCGATGTATGATTTCGCCCATGGACAGTGCGATTCTATCGAACACATAACCCACTCTATCTGCACACTTGAATTTGAAGTGCATCGCCCCTTATACGAATGGTTTATTCAGGAGTTGGAGATTTATGCTCCGCAACAAATAGAATTTGCTCGCCTCAATATCAATTATACGGTGATGAGCAAACGCAAATTGCTTTCCTTGGTTCAAGAAAATGTGGTGAACGGTTGGGACGATCAACGTATGCCTACCATTTGCGGCTTGCGTCGCAGAGGTTATACCCCTGAATCATTGCAGAATTTTGCCGAAATCATCAGCGTGGCGAAACGCGACAATGTGATAGATGTGTCGCTTTTGGAACATTGCTTGCGCGAAGATTTGAATAAAAAGGCGCAACGCATCATGGCGGTGTTGCAGCCTATTAAACTCATATTGACTAATTATCCCGAAGATAAAGAAGAGTTGTTGGACGCGGTGAATAATCCCGAAGACGCGACAACGGGAACACGCAAGGTGCCATTCTCAAGAGAATTGTATATTGACCAAGACGATTTCATGGAAATTCCGCAGCATAAGTTTTTCCGTTTGTCGCCCGGCAACGAAGTTCGTTTGAAAAGTGCTTATATCATTCGTTGTGTGGATGTGATTAAAAACTCCGACGGCAGCATCAAAGAATTGCATTGCACCTACGATGAAAACACCCGAACCGGCATGCCCGAAAGCAATCGTAAAGTGAAAGGAACCATACATTGGGTATCGGCAAAACATGCAGTGGAGTTCGAAGCCCGTTTGTACGACAAATTGTTTCTCCCCGAAAATCCGGAAATGGTTGCCGAAGGCGAAGATTTCAGGTCGAATCTTAATCCCGACTCCCTGAAAATAATTACCCCGTATGCCGAACCTTTTATCAAAAACATTGCAGTGGGGGCTATCGTTCAGTTTGAGCGCACAGGCTATTTCTGTGTGGATATTGACAGCACTCCCAAGCAATTGATACTGAACAAAACAGTAGGATTAAAAGGCGCGTGGCAGAAAACCGGAAAATAAATAATCGAGAAAAATATTTTTTATTTCCGAAAGTTTTATAATTTTGCAACTTCATTGTTCCGTGGTGTAACTGGCAACACGTCTGACTCTGAATCAGAAGAGTCCAGGTTCGACCCCTGGCGGAACAACTTTGAAACACAAAAAAACATAATTAAAATTCACAGTATGCTGTGTTTGCGAGATCGTGAAATAATAACACATGAAAACAAAAGTTTGTTTTGTGTTGTTTTCGGTTTTTTATTATTACTTTTGTTGTTACAAGTAAAAAAAAGAAGTAAATTGTAACAACATGACAACGGCAACAATCAATCTTTGGCTACGAACAAGCGTATTGCAAAAGGATAAAGAACAAAAAATTTATCTTCGGATTACTGTGTCCAGGACGTACAAAATATACTCGACAGGCATCAGCGTTCTTTCTGAAAACTGGGACCGAAAAAAACAACGTATAAATAGAAAAGATAAAGAACACTTTCAGAAAAACGATCTGATTGAAAAAGCATATTTCAAAGCAAAGGATATTCTCTATAAATTCAATATGTCAGATGTGCCTGTTACTTTTGAGAATTTTGAAATTGAGTACTTGGATAAAGCAAATTTCAACAATGCCAGGCTTATTGATTTCATGCGGTTTTTTATAGAAGAAAAGCAAACCGTATTCGCTCCCAATACCATTAAGCGATATAATAATTGCATGGTGAAGATTGAGCGGTTTGAAGCTGCTATCCAACTTAAACAACTTGATTATAATTTCATCAATAGATTCGAGCAGCATCTTAGAAATGTATTGAAGAATCAACACAATACCGTAGCCAAAGAAATTAAGATTATCAAAACGCTTTTCACCGAAGCACAAAAGCGCGGTTACATTACCTCAGAAAAACAATTGAATTATACAATAAATTACAAAGATATTATAAAGGAATTTCTAACAATCGAGGAACTGAAAAGTTTATCAGCCTTGATTGATGCAGATGTTGCTTTGAACATCAAAAAAGTATTGTTTCCATTTGTTTTTTCATGTTTTACAGGTTTACGTATCTCTGATATTATGAAATTGAAATTAAGCGATTTTAAAGAGAATTTTCGCTATATTGACATAACTACCATCAAAACAAAAGATCGCTTGATTATGCCCATCAGCGAACCGACACGAGCCGTTATTATGAAATACATGGATTTTGAGAATAAACGCTTTGCATCACAGTTTGACAACATGCTTTTCTTTGATACTTTTTCGGAGCAATACGGAAGACAAGTTTTGAAAACAGCGTGTGAGCTTATCGGGATCACAAAACGGATCACGTTTCACTCAGGACGCTATACTTTTGCAACAATCTGTAATTCAATAGGAATCCCAATCGAGGTAACTTCACGTTTGTTATCGCACAAAACACTAAAAATGACATTGAAATATGCCAAGTTTACCGATCAGTTACTTTCGGAAAATATAAGTAAGTGGAATAACACTTTTGTTGATTAAAGATTTTTGATTCTTTCAATAATGTAGTTTCTCTCGGCAGGAGGTAAAGCCAAAAGTTTTTCTACAAGGCGATCACCTTTCCTTTTTATCCTTTGCCGATCCCAACAGTCATTTCCTAAGAACTGCGAATTGTGTAATGTATGTACCTCCGGATAATTCATGTATAAACATTCATTGCTTGTTTTTGAATGATACCTTATTTTTATCTGTACTTTCCTGAAATTTTTTAGATAGTCATCATACAAAGCGCATTTCGGATGAATGATCATTATGTTGCACTTTATGGCCCGTACAGATGATAATAACCTTTCGTGATCGTTATCAGAAAATTCATATTTGTATAGTGCTTTATTGTTAGGTCTGGTTGAATGCAAATATGGTGGGTCCATAAAGATAAATGTATCTGTAGATGCCTTGGTGACTTTTTCTGACTGTAGGATATCAAGTGCATCCATATTTGTTATTGTTCCCTCAAGCACAGACAAAAACGTATTTACTTCAGCATTTATATCATTAAGATACATTTTTGCCACCTTGGATCCTACAGATAATATTTTTGCAATTTGACCTGATCCGGCAAACAATTCATAATAGACTGTATGCTCCGGTATTTGATTTATGATTTTTTGATATACACCTGGTATATTCTTTTGACCAGGATATCGTACAGCCATTTCCATATATCTTATTTTTTAGAGCTGTATCCGCAGCTAAAGATAATTGTATCTATAAAGATTGGTTAAAACTACTTAAAAATATAAGTAGGGGGACTGCTGCGTCTTAATTTTAAGACATCAGATGATTTGACTATATTCTGTAATTGTCCCATGTAATTTGCCCAGATATACAGTGAATCGTTTTGAATCAAAATCTTTGCCACAAAGCGATCTTTCTTTATGGTCAGTGTGTCGGTGTAATTGTATTTGATAACGGTGTGATACGATAAGCCATTTGGCAAAATAGTATCAATAAGGGAACACGAAGGCAATAATAGCACGAATATCAATGCCATTAATAATAATGTTGCTTTTTTCATTTTATATGGTTTTTTTATTTTACACGGTTTTTACAATCAACAACTAAACATATCTTCTCTTCAAATTTTTTTATTTTCTTACTGTGTTCTAATTGTGTTTTTTCTAATAACTCTTGTTTGATCTGTAATTCTTTTCTGGATTCTTCAAAGAGTTTTCTCCAAATGGTAATTGCTGTATCAATATTGTCTAATTCGCTTCCTTTTGCCTCAGCTATCGCCTTTTTTTGTTTCGATTTAAAAAAGAATATCCAAGGAACCGAACCGCTGAATATTGCCGTTACAATCAGTGCTATGAGTTCTTTCATCTTTTATATATGTATGCTGCTAAAGCTCCAAGTAATAAACTAAAAAATACGTCGGTCGCTATTTTTTTTTTCAAAGAACATATCTAATATAGACTTGTCTTTTATGAGCTTGGTCAATATTTTACGTAATGCTACACGCCATTCACCAACGGTAATTTGTCCATCTTTGTTTAAGTCAAAAGCAGGATTTTGCTTTGCTATTGTTGATGCCTTCAAATTTTTTGATTCAATTACAAATGAATCAGGCTTTCCAACGGCTGTAATAAAAAAGTTGTAAAGATACAAATCTTCACCACTTTTAAATTTACCTGCTTTTAGGCTGTAATATTTATGTACCCAATTCAATTGCTCTACATTCGACATCTTTGCCAAAGCTGCTGTAGTGGTTCCAAGTCCCTTTGCTGTCGCTGGCATGAATTGAATTAATCCGGTTGCACCACCAACAGGATTAACAATAGCAGGATTAAAAGTACCTCCACTTTCAAAATTCATGATAATCATTAACCAGTTTGGATCAATGCCTAACAAGTTTGAAATTTGTCGGACTTTTGCCTCAAATGCCGCTTGATTTACTTTTACTTTTTGGATGTATATTAATGACATGATTAAATTTTATTAAAAAAAAGCATCTACTAATTTTTTAAATACAATTTTGAAATCGCTTGTGATTATAGAATCAACTGGATTATGATAACAAATAGGTACTAACAACCAGACAATATCATCTAAATATGGTACTACCATTGCCGTATCTCCACTAAGAAAAATTTGTGAAAAAAAATTTTCAGAAGCACTTAGTCTAAATTCTATAGAGTTACACCCTTCTGGCTTTATTATACATGATTTTTTAACATGCTCGTATTTGTATTCTACATGAATAATTTTCGGATTTATACGGTCTCTTGTTTTGTATATCCGCGTAACTAATAGTTGTGATTGTATTGTCATATAAATTATTTTTTACTGCGACCATTATTACGCATTAACGTCGTAACCACTAAAAATCCAGTTACTCCAAGAGCGATTTTACCACCTATGCCCGAAAAGAAATCTTTGAATGATTGATTAAATTTTCCTTTGTTGTAAGCATCATCCAATTGTTTGTTCATATCTTCCCTAACTGCTTTTTGTTGGGCTGGTGTAAGCGTGCTAATTGCTTTTTTTAATAGTTCTGATTCTTTTAAATCAACTTTAGAATCATCATAATCCGGTTTGATAGAATAATACACCACAGCAGCTCCAGCAGCAGCAGCTATAACAGCAATGATAATTATAATTAATAACGTGGCTCCAAAATCTCCAATATTAGATAAACCATCAATAAATAATGGTTTAACCTCAGCTTGTAATTGTTTTTCAGTTTCCTTGTCTTTTGCGCTCCCTGTTGTGCATTTTATTTCAGACATTGAACGTATTTTTAAGGAGCGATTTGCCAAACGTTTATATGTCGCCATCAATCTATCTGGTATCTCAGTTGGTACTTTAACACCTTGCTTTTTAAGTATCATTA
The DNA here is from genome assembly GCA_903916135.1 of uncultured bacterium. Classification (GTDB taxonomy): domain Bacteria; phylum Bacteroidota; class Bacteroidia; order Bacteroidales; family CAIWKO01; genus CAIWKO01. The sequence goes on along the minus strand of CAIWVT010000516.1, from coordinate 12,017 downwards.
GTTTCTTATACACTTCAAGTAATGTAGCATAAGATTTTTTGTCGTTTGCAACAATAGTGTCAAGTAATGGCTGTGCATTTGTTTCAGCAACAGGACTGGCTCCTGGCTCTAGTAATCTTACATTTTCTCTGCCCTTGTATGTTTCTACAACATATCCCATAGCAACACCGTTAACAGGTGTAGTTAAATTAACCTGTATCCATTTATCAGTGCCCATCATCAATGTATTGCCAGATGAACGCCCAATGACAACCCCTGACTTATAACCAGAAATTAGCTCCCCACTAAACGCAGGTATTTTACGAACATTAACAACGCTGTCAATCGCCGTTACTGTTTTGTTTTGATAATTTACTTCTACTGCCATTTTCTTTAATCGTTAGATAATAACATTCCGCGAGCTATAGAATATGTTTCCGTGTCATTTTCTGACATATCAGCAATTTTTTCAACAATCGCCACATATTGATTTTCGTTTTTTGACCACTTTTCAAAAGCTCTATTCAATCGCAAAGCCTCCTGATCAATGAATATGTTTTCGTTTGTATCTTTGTTAGCATTTTGCTCCATTCCAGAAATAGGTATATTTTTTGGTTTCAATCCAAATACGTCTATTATGGACCCTATGTGAGGTGTTAACTTACCTAAGACACGATGCTCCCATGAATCAATTTCTTTGTTCAGTTCTTTATTCTCATGCTCCAGTTCCTTGATACGCGCTTCTAACTTCTCAATTTTGTATTTGTTTTCGAGTTTATCAATTGCAACAGCAACGGCATCGTGGATGCTTTGTGTGTTGTCAATTATTGGCTGCTGCTGAAAACCTGAAATAATAGGGTTGTTTGATTCGCTACCATTGCCAAGTGTGAAGGAATCTTTGTTACGCATCTTCTTTTGTCCATCCGTGCTCCAGGCTTCGATGAAATACGTGCCGGTTCCAAGCATGTCCATACATCTGTTTAGACGTGTAATGCTTTCATCAATTGTAATATCTTTGTCGCCTGAAGTAAAGACAGGTTCAGATTTCTCTGAACGCCGCAAATACCAAAAAGCAGTATCATTTAACCGGATAAACTCAATTACATTATTTCTACCTTGTAACATAGCGTCTAATCTTTAAAATGAAATGCCATTAAAAAACTTTTCGTGATTGATACTGGATCAATAACGATACCAGGATACTCAATATAAGAACGCGCATTATCAATTATCAACTCTTCAAATGGATATGAAAAAGCCTGCTTCCAAATGTTTTTCTTAAATATAGCCAAAGGAGCTTGCTTGATTTTTGAAATGCCATTAATATCATACAGTGTTAAATACCCTGGGACTGATTCCAAATGAAACATTTTTCTTCCCGAAGGTGCACGTTGATTCATACCCTCATCAAATACTTGAATCAACACAATTTTTTTCTCTCTAAAATTGGTGTTAAATGGAATTATAATTTTATTTCCAGCATCAACCCAATCTAATTGTATTTCTATTAACTCAAAATTTGTAAGCGGTTTCATAATATGTTAGTCTTCAAAAAAGAATAATAGTAGAAAGGCTTTTACTTCATCCCCCGCCTCAAATACTGCCGTTGGAAATTCAACAAACGATTTGTCATTATTGATAATTAGTCCCTCAAATGGACGGGGGAATACATTAACAGTTAAATCAATAGCAGACAAAGGTAATTGCTTCACTTTTTCTTGTCCAGCAACGTCCAGGGTGATATATCCTGTTTGTGTTCTGTAATCAAGGACAGTTTTTCCTAATGGCGTAACTGTTGCCACTTCCTCACCACAGGCTTGTATTAACACTATCTTCTTTCCACGGAAGTTTGTTTGCGTTGGAATCTTGTATTTAATAACACCTGCTACGATAGATATTTCTACAAGTTCTATGTTTTGAATTGGTTTCATAATTAGATTAAATTAAAAGTTTTGAAAAAAAAGGCTACGAAATTGCAGCCTTTTTTCGGTTTACTATGAACTATTATGGAGAGAAAAGATACTATTTAATGGTTCCTAAGAATCCACGGATGATAAGTACAAGATAGTTTTCTGTTCCTGCTCCAGCACCGACAACGATGTGCGATGCGTTGATAGGAGCTTCAATGGCAATTTCGTTTTTTGCATCACCATCAATTGTGATTTGAGGTGTCAATTTGAAAAAGCCATCATTATCGTGTAATTCGTTGATGAACACAGATTGAATGGAAGCAATTGCAGGCTGTGCCTGACGCTGTGGCACATTGCGAAATCTGCGCGTGTCAAGTGCTTCGATCCATTTGGTCTGACCAATGGTAACAGAAAGTTTGCCATTATAGAAAACTTCCAAATGGGCAGCATTAGTGCTGTTAGTGAAAATAGTAACGTCAGGGTACGTACACAATATTTCACTGCCGGCATAGGTATCAACTCGTTTCATCAGAAACAAGCCAATCTGGGAAGACATGAATTGATCGTTACGTTCCAACTTTTGTTCGGTAACAGAATCACTGTTGGAATCTCTCGTTACTTTGAAGATATACTTTCCTTTACCTGCAACGATTTTTTGTTCGATACGGATAAAGCCTGGTGTTGCAATCAAACCAAGCTCTTTGAACTTGTTTTGTGCCGCAGAAAAAACGCCTCTGTCGCGTTCGCCTACTTGTGGTATCATACCTTTACCTTGTGGTGCGTTTAAACCTGGTTTTGTTCTGCGCATTGCTGCTAATTGAGCTGGTGTCATTTTTTTAAAAGATTAAGTTAATATTGATTTTTTTTGAATTGTTTAACTGTTTTTCGATGTTTAATTGTTTTCAGGATCGTAATTTTCAAAGTATTCATCAACACCGCCCATAGGATTTTCTTGATCAATACCATTGATAGGATCGTAATCCTCAATTCCCGACAGATCATAATCGTTGTCCGTAACGAATTTGTCATCAAATTGATCTCCGATACCTTCCAAACCTTCAACAGGCGGAGAGGTTAATCCGTTGTAAGTGTCAATGGCTCCAGCGGCAATCAAGCCGTCTCCGATGTGTCCGAGCATAACTTGCTTTGGCATCAATTCCGGTAATACTGCTCCAGCAATAATCTTGATGCCTCCACGCAATGCTGGCTTTAAATTCCCGACAAATGCTATTTTATTAAGCAATTCGCCACCCACAGCACCTGCGGCAACCCCACCAATGCGCATACCTATTTTTTTGAAATCAAATTTTTTCATTTTGTTTTGTATTTGGTTAAACTTATTTGTATTTTTTGGTTAATTTAATTTGTTGTTAGCGTTTTTTACGGCTGTATTTTTGAATTACAGTCGTGCGATGCGGTTTAGGGTGCATCGTGTGTGAAGATAACAAACCGTTGATTTTGGCTTCTTCTTTCTTCAAGTGATGATATTCCTTCACACGGCGATCATTTTCCTTGTCAATGTCTTTGCAACGTGTAAGAAAATTACTTTTTACCGTCAGCGAAGAGGACATCTTCGGTTTTTTTGGATATTTTAAAAGTTTTGGTGCTTTCATGGTTATTTGATTTATGTTATTATGAATTGTTAATTTAATTATTTGAATGAATCCCAAATAGATTTTGCTCCTACACCATCATCAGTTAAACTTCTCTTGTCTGTACTTGAGGAATCTCCTTGTTCTGTTTCCGGTTCATTACCCAAACTCTTTTGAGTTAGAATAGCATCAGCTACTTTAGTACTTTGTTCTGCGGGGTCAGTAGGATCAGGTGTTATAATGGTTGGGTTATTGGCTTGTTCATCTTTCAAACGCTGAGCTTCAGCAGCTTCTTTTGCCTTTCCTTTTTTACCTTTGAATAATTTTACTATCCAATCAATGATTCCTGTTAAAAAACCAGCTCCAGCCTTTGCAGCTTCTTCAATAAAACCGATACCGGAAAGTTTTCCAGCCATTTGTTTGGCGATAATCTTTTCAGGTTCATCACCCATGTGTTTGATGATACCGTTGCGCAATATGCCCATCAAATGGTTTGATTTCATTCCAACACCATCAACAATGAATTTGAAAATCTTTTCTTGTCTCTTTCGTTTCTCACGAGCCGCCTCCGGTAACTGTGCAATAATGTTCGGATCAGTAACGAATAAGTACAAAAATGCAGGAGCAGCTTTTGGAAGTGTTGTTTCCAAGATTCCTTTCGTGATCAAACGCATAGGAGCCGATAAAACTTTTGCAAATGCTTTCAAACCTGCTTTCACTTTCGTAGATACTTTTTGCAAAAACTTTCCGGTTTTGGTTCCATTGGCTTTGCGCCATTCTGCCATCTTGGTTTTTTTCTCTTTACCTTTGAACTCTTTGCGAATAGCTTTGCGTTCTGTTTTGCGTTTCTGACGAGCAGCTTTTTTCTTTGTAGCTCCAATGCCATGAATTTCGTTTGCAATGGAATAAATACCCGTAACAGCATGGAAGGCTATTGTCATAAGTTCTTCATCCAAGTCTGGACTTGTGAGCGCACCAATACCGTTAACAGTGGCTTTCTGAACTGCCTCGATAGCATCTTCAAGCATGTCTATAGTGTCCTGGGCTTTTTCTGCTTGGAGCGATCCTATACCCTTGATTTTATCAAAGTTTGCCTTCTTTGAAATAAAGCGATCACGAGCGATCCACAAATCCATCTCACCTTCCGACATATCAGAAATATCACGATTGCCAAAATTAAAATCAACTTTTTGAAGTTTTGGACCTTCTGCCAAACCAATGCCTGACATATTATAAATTTTTGTCATATTTATATCTTTTTTGAAATTATAAGGTTTCTCTGAATTAAAACTGGGCATCACATCATCAAGAATAATTTCGCGTCCATCAAGATGAACCACAATATACACATGTGTATAAATTGCTGTACCTCCATAACTGGTGAACCTGTACGAAAATTGAAAGCCTTGATTTTTTAAGAGTGATGCTAAAAATATTGAATAGGATTTGCAGTCTGCAAATTTGTCCGACCAAGTCCGCGCTGGAGTTTTTACATATTGATCGCCCGAAGGATCAACTATGTATCTGATGTTCTCTTTTACAAAATTCCAGTCGTTTTGTAAGGTTTGTATAGGAGTGCTGCCAACTAAATGTTTTGCAAATTCTTTTGTGTCGTTACGCGATACTTTATCGGTATTTATAATTTCACGGATAATATCTTCCGTAACACCGTCATTTGTACGAATTACGCATTTGTTATTAGCAGCAGCAATTGTTGATTCAGCTATGTTGGCGATTGCGTTCATTAGCTTAAATTAATTGATTCATCAATTGGAAACTTCAAGCCATCAGCCGTTATGGTTCCTTTAACTTGAAAATCCTTACCAACTTTATCACCGTCTAAAATCATATTCAAAATTTCAGAACCTACTTTTAAAACAGATACAGAAAATTCTATGCCTTGTAAGATAGCAGTGTCGCGTCCTGGCAATTTTAAGTTTTTAGAAATATAGAGAGTTGCAATAACTTTGCCTTTGTAAAAAATATCAGCCGCTAAACGATTCAGTGTAACACTTCTTTCGTTTGGGTTGTTAATGGCAAAGTCTAATTTGAATTTTTGTGTTACAAGGTTTTGAAACAATCCAGCTTGCTTAACATACGCTAATTTGGTGGGCATACCCGTTAAGTCAAGCAATTTAACGCCTGTACTAACGTAGTTTTTAACCAGCAAAAATGCTGTTACAAGTCCGCCTAATACCAATAGTTTTTTCATCACAATCTTTAATGGACTGCAATATTACTATAGTATTAAAATAGCAATGAAAGATTTGATAAGATTTGATAAGATTTGATAAGATTTTTATAAGGATAAACTTTCTGCAACCTCATCAAAATTTAATCCGTGATAGGTAATATATTCCGAAATTGTAACTTTTTGATGCTTCTTTTTCCCAAGTGCATCTTTCAAATGAATCATTGACCGATAAGCGGTGATGTAACTCGAACCTGTCAAGATTTTAATATCATTAATTTCGAGTAAAATTCTTTTTGCTTTTTTTGTCATGGTTGTAAGTTTTATTTTGAAAAATTAAATTTCGATTTTCCGATCCGAAAACTTGTATTTTTTATTGATTTGTTTTTCAATGGTTTGAAAATTTATTTTGTTTTGAAATATCAAAGAATAATTGATGTTTTATAAGGGTATATAGATATTACTTGTTTTCAGCAAAAAAGAATTGTGTTTTAAAATTTCATCGCATAAATCATAAGGAATTTTTGCGCGTTCGTAATAAGAATGATTTGCCAAATTACCTAAAGATGTTTTCATGCCTGTCCCTTTGTTTTTAATGTTCTTTTCGTGTGAACAAATTGGTCTACCTTTGCAACGTGCTTTTGGCATCCAATCAAAATCATTCGTAAAAATATGAGATGTCTTTTGATAGTTCCTGCCATACTGACATTGGTCAATCACTACCAACCTTGGAAGTTTTCCAAATAGCGATCCTACTTGCAAATATTTTTGTAACCTGCCTTGAGGATTTTCAACATAGAATTTTAAATTTTTATTGATAGACAAAAAATAATCAAGTATCTCGATTGTTTTGTCAATAATCAAAAATGCTTTTACAGCTTTGTCCGTTTTAGGAATCAAACTTTTTGAATCAAAATGTAATTTTCCAGCAGCCTTTGACCAGACAGCGCAATCCGGTGAAGCCCAAATCACATCAGGAATGAAAGGAACCTGGGTAACATCGAAATCTAAAATGTCAATTGCATAGTCTATGCCTGGCAACGGATTAATGTCAGATGTAAAGGTAGTGAAACTCATTTCTCTTGCAACATTGCTAAAACATTGCTTACCTGCAAATAATTCTAATATATTCATAATCTCAACTTTCCTTTAAATTTTGATGTAATCAATGTTCTTAATATTTCTTTCACCGATTTGCCGTCCATGTAATCATATACATTGTGCTTTTGTGGCAATGGCGTGTGAGGTTTTGACGAGTTGCGTCCGGTATATGTTAGATGTTCGGGATAAAATACTACAAGCTGAGTTTCGCAAACAAGTATCTCTTTCATGGTGAACGGATCAATCACCGTTTCTGCATTGGCTTCGTTTAACTCTACACCGCTTTCGCTTTCTTCAAGCCGGTTAAAATTCAATGCTTGTTCTTTATAAAATGCACCGTAGCGACTGTAAAGCCTTTTGTTACGTGTGTTTTTTAGAATTTCATTTATCAAAAATATATTGTAATTGCCTCCAGTCAGTTTGATAGAATCATTTTTGAAATGATATTTTATTGTCTCTAAAATTGCTTTTGTGTAAAGCTGCAAAATGTGATCTTCTTTTTCATCAGGAGTCAAATTACTTTGCTTGATTTGCTTGATTTCATCTTGTATGTAAAATTTTTTCTTGACTATAATTTTGCCATCAGGTACGCTGGTATAGGTTCCATCCGTTTGCTCATACGTCAAAAGTTTTTTTGAATCTTTCATCTCTGTTATGAAATTGCCTTTATCATCTTTTTTATAGACATATAAACTTTCAACCCATACTTGAGTGGCTCCGGTTTCTTTGAACCAATACCAATTTAGTTTTTCACGAAATTCATCAAAATTTTTTACTTTAAGAAAAGCTAAGGAGTGAATGTGAATGTGAAGTCCATTATCACTGTTGCCTGTTACTTCTATGCCATATTCACCAGCATAGACGTATTTTTGCCACCAAGCACTTTTTCGCATCAAGTTAAAATGTTCTATCAGTTCTTTTGCATAAAATTCTTTGCCTTGATACATTCCTTCTGGATGCGGCAACGTGAGTGTGATGTGTGCCGGTGTGTATTCATTATATATTTTTGATGTTTTCAAGAAGTTGTAATAAACCGTTCGGATTAGTTTTGACTTTTTCCAGTTCCACACAGGATCGAGCCGATGCTTTGAAAACAAATGTCCATTAGTGAAAACTTCTGAGTACTCACCATTATCGAATAACGATCCTACCGACTGCCCATATTGACCAAGCGTATAATATGCCCTGCAAAGTTCACCGTAGTTTTCATCTATTACATTATAGATTTTACTTCCTATGGCATATTTTTTGAAAAGATTAATGTTTGATGGTAGGTTTACATCAAAGTTGACTTCTATAAATTCCTTAATCTGGCGGCGAAGTTCAATAGTCTCTTTGCGCTTCCACGATAACTTGGATGAATAAGCTCGATTACTATCTAATCTTTGCCGATTTCCGATAAGAGTATTTGTGTCCAATTTATTTCAATTTTAAGTTTTAGAATCTTCCAGATGTTCGTATAATTATCAAGTGAGGTTTAAACTGCTGAATTTTAAATTTTTGAGAAAATTAAATTTTAGCTGTTTCTTTGGTGATTATTTGTTCTATATCGAATAAAATCGAATGTGTAAAATTACGTATTTGGTCAACTTTGTTTTTTATGGATTCATGCTTCTTTGATGTGATGTGAGGTGTGATTGTTATAAGCGTTGTATTGCTCAAGTCGTGTGTTTTGCGTATAAGTTCATCGAATTGCTCTTTTAGTGAATTGCGTGCGAATAAATCTAATTTTTCGCATAGCTTAAGATATTCATATTTCATGGCTTCTTGTTTTGTTGTGGTGGGGTTCCATGAATACGTATAAGCGTTTTTACGTTCGTTTGCGATGCTGGTGATTGAAACCGCTATCTGTTGCTTTATGATGAATTTGAACTTTGAAATGCCTTGTTCAAAATTCTGATCACAAAAAAAACCGCTGTCCTCTTTGCGGTTGGTGATCGTGTTTTTCCATGTGAATTGAAATACTTTGCTAAATAGCGTTTGATTAGGTATAACTGAAAATATTATCATAGCTTTTTGTATTTGTTGGTTTTGGGTTTTTTTTTCTATTCGGACTGAACTTGAAAAGCATTTTTTTTGCTTGCTTTGTTTTTTTGGGGAGGGTTAAAAACAGAGAGCAGTCCCGAAGGCGCAACGCTCTCTGTTTATTTCAGCTTTGTCTAAGACGAGCCGAATAGCCTGAAGTTGATCCCCATCAGAGCTTCAGGAATTATCTTAACTTAAAATGGTGCGGCATTGCGATCATCATTTTCAATATCCGTATTGCGCACAGGTTGTTTGATGAATGTTTTGTGAGGTGCTGCCTCGTGATCTTCTTCGCTTTTTTCTAATTCCGGTGCATGTGCTGCATCAGTTTTTTCAACTTCCTTCCGGTCCAAAAGGTCCAGTTCTTTCACTGTAACTTTTAGGTCGGGAGCCGGCTGTCCAGCTTTGTTCAAATATGCACCGGCGGCAAGCGTGCCGATCACATTGATGGAAGCTCCTTTCAAAAGGAATCCTTCAATTGGTGAATTTGTCCAATAGCTGCAACGATACCATGCTGTGATCTCAACTGGATTTCCTTTTGCATCTTTGTACTTCCGATTGTCCGCGACCGAAAACTCGATCACTCTTTGACCTTCGACAACTTTTGTTGTGGCATCCTGCCCAACATTAACTCTTCTTAAAAATAGTGTGTTCATAGAATAAAATGTTTAATTTGTAATTTATTGAATTGTATCAGTTTAATTCGTTTCTTCTTCTGAAATAGTTATACTCTCTCTTTCTCTTTTCGCGTTCCCTCCTTTCTTTTTTTAAGGTTTGGTATTTTGAATGACAGTAATAAATTAAACACAAGAATATGTATCCAAGCGCGAAGACTATTGTTAGTTTCCATGTTGACATGATAGATATTCGTTTATTGCGCGTTGTGTTATTTTGCCGTCCGAAGTGGATTGCAATTTGCCTTTGCGGACGAGCGTTCTGATTTTGTCATATCCGCCCACGGTTTTCATCTTAGAGAGTTCGTGAATGGAATATACTTTATTGGAGTCCGCTTCCAACAAACGCGACATTTTGTCGTTAAGCTGCGCAATGGCTCCAATGAGCATTTTTACATCTTGCTTGGTGGCAATTTCGTTTATGTCCATAGCTTGAATTGTTTTGAGATTAAACAAATGGAGTTACTCCCGACATATCAGGCACTATCAATGATTCTACCGGAAGTTTCAAATACATGGATATGACGCAAAGATTGTTGAAAGTGGTCAGTCGTTCATCGTTGCGGCGTAGCCAATTGTAATAGGTTTTGTCCGACCACATCCGGTTCCTGTCCTGGATGGCACGGCGAAGCTCCGGTTTGCGGCGCATCTGGTCTATGATTTCAGGTTTTAGCATGATATTGTTTGTTTTAATAATTTTTCATCATCTATCAATATTTGAACTCTTCTTTCTATTTGGTCCGAAAGCAAATGATTTCTTCTGAGGCGACCTGTTGGAGTTCTGGACATCGCCATGCTTAGTGATTCTATTTTAATAAGAATAAGCATCTCATCAATTGCATGGATTTCTAATAATGTTTCTTCTGGTGTCATACCATTTTTTTTGCAGACTTTAGCATATAAAACACATTCATCTGCTTTCATCTCTGTCGTTTCAAATAATAAGGATCCTAATGGTTTCATCTTTTATCCTTTCCAATTTTTTAATGCAGCTTCTATTATAGAAAGCCTATCTTCAACAGTTTTGTTATCAACAGCAACATCAAGCGCATTTACAAAAAAAAGTCCTGCATTTTCTAATATTAAATACAAGTGCAATCCAGCTTCCATAAAGCAAATAGCTTTAATTAAAATTCCAACTCGCACACCTTCTTTTACTGTACAAACTTCACTAAATTCATTAAGATCACCTACTGGTAATAATAATTTTGTATCTCTTATGGCAATTATTCGTTCTCTCATCTCACCTCCTTTAGTTTTTCAACTTAGCAATTTGCTCTTTTACATCATCGCTTCTTTTAAACCAACCACAGGAAGCAAAGCATCCTACTTTGCATACTTCAATATTATAGTGATCGAGATAATCTTTATTATTGCATTCACCTGCTAATCTCATATTGTCTGTGTGCCAATATTGACAGTTTTCACATATACGAGATTTCAATAATAAGTTTGGTTCATTGACAGGTTGCTTAACATCTCTGTTTCCATCTGCCGATGTGCTGTTGATTTTAGATTTATCGTAATCTAAGGACGCTTTTTCTGTATTCATCTTTTCTCCTTTTTTTAGTTCAGTAACTTATTTTTCTTGGTTACGTAAATATATTCTGTAACTTTGAGTGCACAAAAGTAATATAATTATTAATGCGAAGTCAAGAAAAAAGTGAATTATTTTTCACACAAAATTCTAAAACACTCTATATAAGAAAAATAGAACTATTGATGAGTGAAAAGAAAATTACATGGAATGTTTTAGCTGAAAAGATAGGAATGTCTCGTGAAGGTTTGTACAAAAGTGTAAAAGACAATAACTTGAAAGTAAAAACGCTAATTGAAATAGCAGATTTCTTTTCAGCACCTCCTACATTCTTCTTTGAAGAAAAAAATGATTATGACAAACCTGATGTAGATAAAGTGATGAATATTTTGGCTGAAATATTAACTGGAATGGTAAAGGAGAAGATTTAATGACATCCTTAAAATATAGAGTGGCAAAAAAAACAATTCACATTTATAAAAAGAAATGTGATAATAAAGCATCTTTACAAGAAATTATTGAATATAATGAAATTCTAAAATACAATAATATTGATGAATCTGTTATTGCAAAAATTGTAAAAAGATATGGATATACAAAACTCGCCGCATGGGATTTAGAATTTTGGTATCTTTCAAAAAACAAATTGAACATTTTAAAAATTGCTGCTGTATGTTTAATCCTTATTTATTTTATAGCATCTAATTTTATTTGTAATATTTTTAAAAGAAGGCGATAAAATGATATGTATGAATTTGCTTTGTTGCTGTGTTGATTTTTATGGATTTTTAGTCTCTATCCTTGCTATTTTAGTTACTACATTAATAGCGTTTCAAATATATCAAGCAATTGGGTTTGAAAAAAAAATTGAAGTCTTTAAAACCAACATGGATTTTAAATTTAAAAAACACGAAACCAAATATCGAAAATATTACAATGATACTTTAGGACATAGTAATTTTTTAATGGGTAAAATTGCTGATCTTGACAAACAAGAAAAAAAGGCTC
>CAIWVT010000515.1 GCA_903916135.1 uncultured bacterium | reverse complement strand
TAAAAATGGCTTTTACTTTATACGGTATGTTCAAAGCTTGTCATAAGGCAAAAATGCACTTTATCATAGATTAAAATCATACACAGAACCGGAAATAATTTATCTGTTAAATTTATTCATTTCAGTTCTGCGTTGCTGATTGACTATTTTATAGTATTTTTCAAATACTTTATGGTCTTTGTGACCAGTCCACTGTTGAATAACTTCGGAAGGTATGTTAAGAAAAAGCGCATTTGTCACAAATGTTTTTCTACCCATGTGGGTAGTCATTAATTCCCATTTTTCAAAAGTTTGTTCGAAACGTTTAGCACCTTTATAATATACAGTAGTTTCAGGACTATCGAAACCTGCCAATTTGCCAAGTTCTTTTAAGTATTCATTCATTTTCTGATTACTGATGACAGGAAGGCTTTTGTTGTCCTTGAAAGGAAAACCACTATACTTATCAAGTATTGCCTGAGAATAGGAGTTAAGGTCAATTATCAATGATTCATCAGTCTTTATAGAGGTGAATACAATAGTATCACCTTTAATATTACTTCTTTTTAAATTATGAACATCAGAGTAACGTAATCCAGTAAAACAACAAAAGCAGAACACATCCCTAACCTGGTCTAAATAATTTTTAGAAATATTCAATTTATACAGATGCATGAGTTCATCCCATGTTAAAATAACAATATTATTATTTCTGGTAGTTCCCTTTAGGTCAGGAGAAAAATCTTTGTAAGCAAGATTAGTATTATATCCTTTTTTAGTTGCCCAATTTAAAAACCATTTAAAGATTTTCAGGTTTTTCCCAATTGTAGTGTTTCTATGATCCAAAACATTCCTTTGATAATCAATGTATTTAAGAAAGAAAACTTCATCAATATTTTCAAATTCAATTTTAAAATGCTTAAGATTTTCAAACTGTTTCAAATGATTGTAGTTGGTCTTGAATTTTTTTAATGTGCCACTTGTCCAGTCGTTTTTTTTGCTTTCAGACTCCATAAATTCAACAAATAAATCGAAAAATGTTTGTTTAGAAATGTTACTTTCACCAAGTCTTTTCTTTAATTCTTCTCTAATAAATTGAATGCTAGGATTAATTTTCAATATTTTTGCTTCTTTATAGACATCAGTAATCGTTGATTTTAATGTATCAAGACGATCATTTATTTCTGATGAAGTGATATCAGCTTTATTCTGATTATTTCTAAATACTCTTTGTGTATTTTCGTCCCATTTTTTTTTGTCAATTCTCAAACCAGTGAAAAATTGTAAACGTTTTCCATCAAAAGTAAAGTCTAAAATGATAGGGATATTTTCAGTAATAAGCTCACCTGTATTTTTATCTTTTCTTTTTTCGAGGCGAAAATTGATATTGCTTTTTAATTTCATAGTAAAAATAATTTACATACAAAATTACATACAATTTTTGATATAATCTACTTTGTTTAAAACTTTTTTTAATGAAACTAAAATAAGCTAAAACACTTGTTTATTGGCTTTTTAAACTACATTGTAGATAATAAATGAAATGTATTAATATGGACGCAATGGAGCCTCCAGCTCCACAAGTGATGATAAACGCCTGATAAACTATTTTTCAGGCGTTTATTTTTTTTATACCTACATGGTTACTATTTTTATTTAAAGGATGTGGATTAGTTATCACTGATTATTATCAGGTGCGAAGTTGCAAACTTCGCACAACGGTCGCGAACTTCGCACAACGGTCGCAAACTTCGC
>CAIWVT010000514.1 GCA_903916135.1 uncultured bacterium | reverse complement strand
GTGTATAATGTATATCTCGGCGTAAACGAAACCGAAGCAGCGAATTCAGGTGTAGGTATCTATCCAAACCCCGCAAATGATATGCTGAAGATTACGACCACCAATGCTTATAATGAAATGGTGATTTATGATGCATTAGGCAGTGAAGTTGCTCGTCAAAACATTCAAAACAAAAAGGAAATCTCACTCAATGTTAGCTCTTTTAGCAATGGGTTATATTTCTATAATTTAATAGGTAAAACAAATCAAACAAACGGAAAGTTTGTTGTAAAACATTAGAAGCATTTTTGATTTAAGATTTTTGATTTGTGATTTTCGAATAAAATTGATAACCGTGAATTAAATTTAATTGGACTCTAAATAAGTAAGAAGCCTCATTTCTAAATAAGAAATGAGGCTTCTTCATTTTATGCATGTTCGTTGCTATCTAATAACAATTCATCTTTGTGCCTTCGTGTTATAGTGCCTTCGTGTTTGAAGTCCTCCTGCCTCCGTGTTTGCATGTCCTCGTGAGCATCTTCCCCAAAAAAAGAAAGGGGCTTGCGCCCCCTATCTTTATTTCTTCTTTGCAGGTTTGCCTGCCGGAAACAGTACCACTCGCAAATAATGATCTTTCAAAAAATACTTCGCAACAAAGTCTTGAATGTCTTTCACATTAATGGCATTCACTTTATTCGTAAAGTCTAAGATGGAAGACGCATCAGCCTTGTTATAATACAGTCCTTCGAGTTTGGTCAACCAAAACTTGTTGGTCTTGATGTCCACTTCGCGGGTACGCAACAACTCTTCTTTGGCTTTGTTCAGGTCAACCTCAACAGGTCCTTTGTCGCGGATGTTTTTGATAATGCTGAAACATGCCTTGGTGAGTTTCTCGGTGTTTTTGGGTGAGCATCCAAACATTATCATCAACGAGAATTCAGGCGTAGGATACTCATCAAATTGCAATTGCACCTGTGGCGAATACACACCACTCAGCTCTTCGCGTATCACTTCAATCAATTTGATAGAAACTATCTCTTTTGCCATGCGCAAAGCGAGTAGATTCTTGTCGTTCCATTCAAACTTTTCGTCCATCACGATGCCCACCATACTCTTTTGGTCGGTTCCTTTTTTCACAGCGATGTCGGTGATGCCCGCAGGGAATTTTGGCGCATTATCCTTCCATGTTTCGTCTTTGCCTGAGGTGGGTAAGCTTCCTAAATATTTCTCCAACATCGGCGTGATAGAATCAGCATCCACATTGCCCACTATGAAAAACTTCATATCAGAGACATTGGCAAAACGTTCGCTATATATCTTATACAACACATCCAAATTCACTGAATTCAACTGTTTGGTGCTTGGAATCACCACCGAACGCGGACTATTAGAGGTTGCCGATTTCATCAAAGTATCTATAAAAGTATATACAGGGTTGTTGCCGATGAATTTCATTTGCGATTTCATCTTCGACATAAAGCCATTATAGGCGGCGGTATCTTTCCGTGGTTCTTTGCAATACAGATAGGTCAACTGCAACAAGGTTTCGAAATCTTTGGGGGAGCATTTGCCTTGAAAACCTTCTTTCAAGTCGTCAATATAAGGGGCTATTTCAATATCTTTCCCTTTCAATTTCTTTTCCAATTGCGAATTATCGAAGGTTCCTACTCCACTTTCGTTGATGACGCTGCTGGCAAAAAATGCAGACACGAAATCATTGTCAGGATACAAAGATGTGCCACCCAAACTGTAAGCCGACACCATGATTTCGTTATTTTTGAAGTCTGTCTTCTTGATGATGGCTTTCACGCCATTGCCGAAGGTCAATTCGGTGTAGCCTAACTCTTTATTTTCGGTCTTTTTGGTAACTTTTGCCCCTGTGAGTTGTTCTTTCACCAAAGGTTCGGGTTTGAAATTATCCACATAAGGCGTCAGTTTGGCAGTCTTCGATTGCAAAATGATGTCTTTAATATCTTTTTCGGAAGGCAGTTTGATGTCATCTTTTTCGGGAGCTGTAACCACGATGGCGATGTTATCGTCTGTAATCCATGTGCGTGCCAAATTGTTGATGTCTTCAATCTTAATCTCAGGCATCAGTCGTTTGGCAAGTTTGAATTCAATCTTGGCACCCGGGATGGCATCTTTGTGAAGATAATTCGCCACATATTCTTCCACCAAGTCGCTTGATTCGGTTTTGTCGAATTCTTTGGATGCTTTTTCATAATCGGTGAGCATTTGGTCTTTGAAACGGTCAAGTTCGGTGGATGTAAATCCGAATTGTTTCACGCGTTCGTTTTCGTTCAACAGTATTTCAATGGTTTTGTTGATTTGATTTTCTTTGGGAACGCCATACAATTCGTAGGCATCGGTGTTGCGTGCCAAGAAATTTTCATACGCGCTGCCTGCCTGTATGAAAGGCGAATCGGCTTTGTCCGAAATCTCTTTGAAACGTGCGCCCAACATCTCATTATAGAGTTGCGCTTCGAGATATTGTTTGTAATCGTCAACGGTGACATTGCGTTTTGCCAGATGTTTATACAACAACAAGACCAATGAGTTGGTAGCTTCCTTGTCCGAACACACACTGATGAGCGGCTCTTTGTTGGCAGGCACTTCATAAAACACGCGGGGTTTCTCGTTTGCGGGGTTTTGAAATCCGCTAAACATCGCCTTGATTTTGGCTTCCACTTCTTTCACATCTATATCGCCCACCACGGCAACCGCCATCAAATCGGGGCGATACCACGTTTTGTAGAAGCTCCGCAAGGTGTCGTGCGTAAAGTTTTTGATAATCTCTATTTCGCCAATCGGGTTTCTGTCGGCATAACGCGAATCTTTGAATATGACAGGGAAATATTTCTTCTGCATCCTTTCGTTGGCGCCCAAACCCAAGCGCCATTCTTCGGTGATAACGCCGCGTTCTTTGTCAATTTCCTTGCCATCTTCGGTCACATTGTGGGACCAATCGGCAATAATCTGAAATCCTTTGTCATACAACTCCTTGTTATCCGTTGGAATCTTCAGCATATACACCGTTTCGTCGAAGGAGGTGTAGGCATTGATGTCGCCGCCGAAGGAAATGCCAAACTTTTGCAGATAATCAATCATTTGATTGCCGGGAAAAGTGGTGGTTCCGTTGAAACACATGTGCTCGGTGAAATGCGCCAAGCCCAATTGGCTCGGATTTTCGTTGATAGAGCCCGCATTGACCGCCAAACGCAGTTCCACACGTTTTTCGGGCTTGGAGTTCTTACGAATATAATAGGTCAAGCCATTATCGAGCTTGCCCATGATGACATTGGGGTCCATCGGCAGGGTATCTTTTGGATTTACGATACCATTTTGTGCATAGCCTAAGTTGATAATGCTCAGCATCATCGCAAAGATTAAGCCACTGATTTTGATTTTGTTTTTTTGCATACCATTCATGTTATTAAAATTATTATTATGAAATTAAGGCTGTAAAAGTACTATTTCTTTATTAAATAGCGATTGTTTTCTGGAAATATATTTTAAATAAATTGCAGCTATCATTGTTTCATTTGTAAGTTGAACGGGCTTAGAAGCACTACGAACCCCGACACTCCAGACACTCCCGACATTGCTTATCGGGACAGGTGCGTGTGCGGGACAGGTTCGAGGATGGGACAAGTTGATGGTCATTTTGGGAGGGTGAAAAAAGTTTTTTTGAGGATTATTTTAACTTTTTGGGTTAGAAAGTTTCTTTTCGAGGCGTTAATTTTTTTTTTTTGAGGTTGTGTCGTATTTTCGTGGTTGATGAAAAAATTGCGGAGATTGAGGTTGTATTTTCGTGGAAGTAGGTTGTGTTTTCGCGGAAGTGGGTTTTGTTTTCGTGGATTATTTTTTATTTTCGAGGACGTGGTCTGACAGGTTGGCAGGTTTGTGTGACATT
>CAIWVT010000513.1 GCA_903916135.1 uncultured bacterium | reverse complement strand
CTTGCCATCCCAAATTGCCTGTGTATAACCCAACTCGGCTGGGGTTTTGAGTAACTGAACTTTTAAATCGTCCTCTATTTGTATGGTCAAACCACTTGTGTAACTAGCAAATAAAAAACCACCATTTTTTCGCAATTAATAATCACCAGTTTAAAAAGAGATTAGATTGCTATTTCATTGCAGAGCGTTGCTTTATCACGGAGCTTTAGCGTAGTGATAAAGCAACGCTCTGCAAACTATTTTTCATTCAGGAGTAAATATATTCTTACGATTCTCCATCCGATAGCTTTGTCCATCTAGCTTTATTACTTCACACCGATATAGTATTCTGTCTAACAATGCCGTTGCAAGCACTTCATCGTCCATTGATTCAGCCCATTGTTTGGGTGATTTATTGGTGGTGATTATCAGTGAACACTGTTCGTGCAAATGATTGATTAGATTAAATAAAGCTACTGCTTCGTTCTTTTTGATTGGAAAAAGCATAATGTCATCAATGGCTATTAAATGTGCTTTCAGATAACGGTTGTATGCAGAAAGAGCTGTGGCTGTAATTTCCTTCATCCTGAGCATGCTTATCAGATCTTCCATGGTGGTAAAATAAGCCTTATATCCTTTGGCAACAGCGTCATTTACTAATCCGGCAGCAATAAATGACTTCCCTGTTCCACTTGGCCCCATAAGTACCAGATTGTACACCTGTTCAACCCACAGCATTTGACGAAGTTCCTTCATTTGTTTTTCGGATATACTGGAGGACACCTTGTAATCGTAATTTGCCAACTCATAGTGACGGGGCAGGTTTGCCATTTTCATGCGACGTTCAAGGTCTGTGCGTTTACGCTGTTGAACTTCACGTTCCAATAAATTGTGTGTATAATCCAGGTAGTTTGGTTTGTCTATCTGAGCCTCATGTATAATGGCTTCAGCCTGATTACGTATCATTGATAGTCGCAGGTAATCGGCATTCTGTTTTATTTGTTTTATCTGGTCAATCATATTACATTATTTTTTGATAGGTGTTTATTTTACTAGTCTGAGGCTCATAACCAGTTTGGGTGGATAATGAACTTTTTATTTCTATATGTGGCATTACACTGGCGGTGATAGCTTGACTTTCCTTTTGATAGTGAAGAGCTGTTTGTATCAGTGTATTGGCATTAAACATGGAACTTTCGATACAGAAGTGGACTGCCTTTTCAAGAAACGAAGGTTCTATACCCACGGACTTGGTTTTTAATAGTTGCAGGTTATCCCGCAGATAACGTTGTTTGTGGGCTGTCAACTGTTCAATAAACAATGGATAAGAAGGGATATTACACCAGAGCTCGGTCACTTCTGTTTTTAAAACTTCCAAACTTTGGCTTTTATCCCGACGGTGATCCGTATTGCGGATAGTGCAACCGCGCTCGTTACATACTTTGTGCGTTGTCAAAAGGGTTTTATCGTTTCCATAAAGATAAACGGTTTCATTTTCAACCTTCAACAAAACTAGTGTATCTGCTCCTTGATAGGTATTCAAGGGTAAGGTATAGAAATTACTTTTATAGCTTATTGTATTGTCTTTGCGCACCTTATATGGTAACAAGCTGTCGGCAACCTTTATCTGTTTATAATATGGGTGCAGGTAATCTCGCTCAATAATCCATTCATTGTGCGGTATCTTCTGTATTCCTGCATGTATTTTGCCGTTTCCGGTGCGTGTGAGCCAATCAAGAATAGATTCATTGAGTGCCTTTTCGTTGGTATAAGTACGACCTCTAAGAAAATTCTTCTTTACATATCCTACTACATTTTCTACTTTCCCTTTACTTTCAGGGTCTGCTTTACGACAGAAAACAGGAGTAAATCTCATCTGCGAACTGTAAAGTTTAAACTCCCTGGTTAATATCAAATCTCCAAGATTCTCATCGACCATTAAAACCCTGTCCTGGTCATAAACTATCTTGTCGGGCTGACCTTCAAAATACTCAAATGCATGGTTATGCGCTTCAATGGTTGTTTGGCTTGTAAAGGGTTTATCCTGAAAGCTTACAAACTTCTGACGGGAACGACTCAATATCATGACGAAAAAATATACTTTACGTCTACCGCCATCTTTAATGGAAATATAAAAGCTGCCAAAATCTGCCTGAGCTTGATCGCCATAAGCAGTTTCGGGCAATTTCTCATATTGACGAAATGATTTGGAGCGTGTTTTGGGTATGTCAAACTCCCTACGTATTTGCTCCACAAAATTATAGACTGTCTTGCTGTGAACACACGGCAAATCAGGATAATGTTCTTTCAACCAATCTTCTACCTGAGAAGCCGATAAGTATGGGTGACTTTCCAAGGTGGTTTTTACAAAATGCCGATACTCCTTCAACTTGTGAGGACGATGCTGTGCAACCGAAATCCAGTCTAGAAACTTTTGCTCATCCATCAATAAATACTTGCGAACTGTTGAACGGTCCATACCCAATTCAACTGAAATCTGACTCTTATTGAGTCCTTTTGAATGTAATTCATTAACTTTGTACCACATAAATGCCTTTTTTAGGGGTTGTGTCGGAGTCTTCATTATTTTGTGTGTTGGTTTACACAAATATGGAGACTCTTTTTTTATTATTTTACATTTCGCGGTGATTTCTATTTGCGAAAATATGAGGAAACAAAATTACTAATTACAGGAAAATAATACTCGAAAAATTTGGATTACAACATAGAAGCGCAGGTCTGTGAACTGGGCTATTCAAAAAGGAAAGTTTCTTAT
>CAIWVT010000512.1 GCA_903916135.1 uncultured bacterium | reverse complement strand
TATTGTTAATGGACACTTTCACCTGTTGATAATTATCGCCCATAGTCTTGCCATCTGCTTTGAGCTGATTCAATTGGTTTTCGTATTTCTTGCGCTCGCTTTCCAAGAAATTTATCCGCGACTGTGCCATAGCCAAATCATTATCCAGATTAATTATGAGGCGTTCATTGCAGCGTTGCAGCATTTCAACCAGCATAGTCTCTTTCGCTAATAATTTTTCATAATGATAGATTTTTTTATCCACCGTTTCTTTCAGTTTGTCGTATGCGGCTTTGGTGGTGATATAGATGTCTTTTTTTGTTTTTTTTGCGGCAACCAGCTCGTCCAATTTCTTTTTCAGTGCAGCTATTTTATCCGAATTTTCGTCCTGACACACTTCCAATGTGCGCTCTGCCTTGGGCAGTTCATAGCGCACAGCCGCCAAGTCTTCCGTTATGATGTCTATTAGATTTTTGGTTTCAATCGAGTTTTCGAGATTATAAACATGATTATTATACAACTCATTCAGATTGATAACTTCTTCCTTCTTATTGGCATTCTCCAGATTTGTCTCAAACTGTTCGTTCGCTTTTCGAACATCCGAGCCTGAAAATTCTGTCTTTTTCAAATAATTAGCCAACTCTTCCAAAATAATGTTTTTGCCACCGATATTCAAAATAACTGATTTCTTCTTCACTAAGATATTATTGATATAATCATCATACTCTTCAATCTTCCACATCACATGGATTTTTCTCGGATAAATAGTTCCGGTGTTGTCCCCATTCAGAATAATATAGAAATTGTCAACTTGAGGCTTTTTCGGATTGTTTGGATTGGCAGTAATGATTGGAATTTTGATTTTAGGTCGGGTTTTGCCTGCTATACCGGTTTCTTTTTTCTCTAGGCTTTCCAGTTTTGTGATAAATTCAGGCATGATTTTCACCACATCCTTCTCAAAATCTATTTCCTTGTAGAAATACCAGTAATCGGAAAAATTATAATTCTTCCTGAAATTATCCACCTGATCCACAAAGGACTTCCCGGGTTTTCCACCCCGTATGCCGGCATGTTTCCCACAATAGATATATGCCCAATATTCCTTACTATCTTTCCAAACATAAATGCGATAAATACCATCCACGGTGCCATCGTCGTTGAGAGGCAAAATGCCCACTTCATAATTATAGCAAAAGAAACTGCGATTAACCATACGTCCATTGAGGGTGTTGAGCCAAATATCGTCCGTGTTCGAATATCCTTGTTTCTCGCATCCTTGCGTCCAAATCACAACGCCCTCGAACTGTGAAAACGGTCGCAAATCATTCGGAACCACCGTTGGCATATTTCGTCCCTTAGTGCCATAAGGAATCATCAAATAATTAATCAATTTCGAATGTGGATTTATTTCTTGGTCTTTATCATACTGAAAAGCACAATGCCAAATGGGATTTTTTCGATCACCGGGTTTCCACACAAACGCATAGTCAATCAGCTCACCCGCTTCGTTTTTACCTTTTCCGACCATCACTACCCCTTCATTGATATCGCGCCAATAGATGTCATTAAAATATCTAAACATCTCATAATTCCCCATCCGCAATATCTTTTCATTGGGTTGATGAAGCATATCGAACGCATCATTTTTAAAATGGTCAATCAATTTGCAGCTTAGTTGATTTTCGGTCAGCCCATTTTGTTCCAGATATTTCTTGGTGTTGAAACGTTGAAGAATACATTGCTGAACTTCCGGCGGAGTCTTCTTCGAAAACTGCCGTTGCGAAATATCAATGCTATCACAATAGTTCAGAAAGAAGGTTTCGAACCATTCATAAGCCAAATCAAAATTGTTGGCATCTTTCCACGAGCCTGTGCCTTCTATTTGCGGAAAGATAATGCTATCGTTCACTGTTTTGTTCTCTACCTTTTTTTTGATATAAAATCCCGCAAGATCAGATTTTACCTGCACAGAATCTATGCCCAAGTGCGGAATACTTGATTTGAAAGGTTTATCCACAGCCACATTCTTGCCAACCGTGTTATTGTAAGACGAATCCACCCACGACTTCTTTTCGGATATCGTATAATGCCCAATACATCCTAAACTATATGGATGATGGTCTGTAATATTCTTACTTGATAGAAAATTGATTTTATCAGCAGTGAAACCGAAGTTGACGAGTATTGAGAGCAAGTTGTTGCCAAATATCAAATAATCATAAGCAGTAGTATAAGATCGGATACCATAATTATCTTGATCATTCGGACCTATAAACCGCCCGTCAAGCACCGCCAACACATACCTACTTCCATCTTGATTCTTAACAAACTCACTACGTAGCTTAAAGATTTCTTTCCATTCGTCTATCGGTTTTTTGTTTTTATCATCTTGCTTTTGCCCGAAAGTATCCATTGGTAGCACAAAACACACCATAACGCTCACAACCATAGCCCTAATAATCCTCTTGAGACTATTATATCTATCGAAATGTAAAAACGTATGTAGGTCAACAACCATAAGCAATTCAAATGTATTTTTTAAATGACAAAATTTCGCCAAACGTTGTACGAAATTTTTAAGCATTTGGTTTTATAAAATCTAACAATATAGTCATTTATATATATTCACACATAAATAAACTTTTTATTTTTGCCTGTTGATAAAAAATAATTGATTAATATTGAAGAAAAAAAACATTATCTTTGCAGCATGGAAAGAATTTATTTAGATACTTCAGTATTTGGTGGCTATTTTGAAGCCGAGTTCGAACTATGGACAAAATTGCTTATTGATAAAATCATCAAGGGTGAGATTAAAATGCTCTATTCGCAGCTTACAGAAATAGAATTAAACAGAGCACCGCAACATGTGAAGAATCTTGTGAAACAAATTCCTTACGAGAACATTGAATTCCTCGCTATAACGGATGAAGCAATTGATTTAGCCGACCAATATGTAAAAGAAAAGGTCGTTGGGCAGACAAGCATTGAAGATTGCAGACATATTGCCATCGCAACCTTGAATAATGCTGACATCTTGGCAAGTTGGAACTTCAAACACATCGTGAATGTCAACAGAATTAGAGGTTACAATGCCGTCAATTATAGATTGGGCAAGAAAATATTAGAAATAAGAACTCCGAGAGAAATTTTAAGTTATGAAGACTGAAAAACAAAAGATAGAACCATCTACCATAGCACTGTTGAGAGAGATTCGTGAAAACATAAGTGCCGAAACACAAAACATGACCTTCGAACAATTACAAAAGTACATTGCCGAACACTTGACCGATACCATACATATTGACGTTGTTTGGACAAAACAGAGTGATACCAAAAAATAAAATCCTCCATTATACTTAGGGTGTATAATGAAGGATTCTGTATGAACAGGAATGATTCTTAACGAATCTCCTGCTATAATTCGAATGGTTTAACTCTTCTCCAAACGTTTCTTTTCCGCTATCTTCTTCAATTCCTCTTCCTGAATAGCTTTTGGCACGGCTTCATATTGATGAAACTCCATCGAATAGTTAGCGCGTCCGCTCGATATATTACGCAATTGCGTTGCATAACCAAACATTTCCATCAACGGAACAAAACCATTCAGTTTTTGCGAGCCTTTACGATAACGACGCATAGATTCTATCTTTCCACGACGTCTGTTTAAGTTGCCCACAATTTCTCCGATATAATCATCAGGAGTGTTCACTTCCACTTTCATCACAGGTTCCAACAACACAGGATTGGCTTTCAAGAACGCATTCTTAAAACACATCGAAGCACAAGTTTGGAAAGCCATATCCGAAGAATCCACAGGGTGATAAGAACCATCCAACAACGTTACTTTCACATCCAAGATTGGGAAACCCGCGATGATACCGCCAACCAAAGTCTTCTTAATACCTTTGTCAACCGAAACCACATATTCAGCAGGAATCACACCACCCTTAATCTTATCTATAAACTCATAACCCTTACCTTCGTTAGGCTCAATACGCAACACGGTTCTTGCAAACTGTCCTTTACCACCACTTTGTTTCGCATATTTCAAATCGAAATCAGCTTCATGTGTAATCGCTTCGCGGAAAGCAACCGATGGCTGACCCACTTCAACTTCCACATCAAACTCCCTACGCAAACGGTCTATGATGATTTCCAAATGCAATTCGCCCATACCCGAAACCACCGTTTCCGAAGTTTCGTCGTCATAACGCATATTGAATGATGGATCTTCATTCGATAGTTTCCGTAACGATTCTATCATACGTTCTTGATCTTTTCTTTTGGCAGGATTAATCTTTAGCTCAATTACTGTTGGCGGAATATGAATATTTTCTAAGTAGAGCGGATGATCATTATCACACAAAGTGTCGCCCGTCTTCGTAAATTTCATGCCAATCAACGCCACGATGTCGCCCGGACCTGCTTCGCTGATTTCTTCGCGGTCTTTAGCATGTATCTTCAGGATTCTTCCTGTGCGTTCATGTTTTCCTTTGGTCGAATTCAGGATCTGCATCCCACTCGAGATCGTGCCCGAATAAATCCTAATAAACGTTTGTTGACCAACAAATGGGTCATTGATAAGTTTAAACGCCAACGCCGCAAACGGTTCTTTTGCCGAAGGATTTCTGCTGCGTGTCTTTTCAGGATCATCACAATCCATACCTACTATCGCGCCCACATCAATAGGAGAGGGGAGATAATCAACCACAGCGTCCAACATCAACTGAACACCTTTATTCTTATACGCTGCTCCGCAAAACACCGGCGTGATCAACAACTTCAACGTAGCTTCGCGAGCCGCTTTTTTCAACAACTCCACCGAAACTTCTTTCTCTGCGAAATACAAATCCATGATTTCTTCATCAAAATCTGCAAGTCTTTCCACCAAAGTCGTGCGTGCATCTTCCGTAGCTTGTTTATATTCCTCAGGAATATCAATCACAATGCTCTCCGAATCCTGAAACGTATAAGCTTTACGCTCAATCACGTCAATGATACCTTCAAAGTTATCTTCCGCGCCCATTGGCACCTGAAATGTCACCGCTTTTGCGTCCAAATATTTGTTCATCATGCTCAACACATCATTATAGTCGGCGCCCGTACGGTCCATTTTGTTCACAAAACCAATGCGAGGCACTTTATATCTGTCTGCTTGATTCCATACCGTTTCCGTTTGAGGTTCCACGCCGCCCACGGCACAAAACACTGCCACCATACCATCAATAACGCGCAACGAACGTTCCACTTCCACCGTGAAATCAACGTGTCCGGGCGTATCAATAATGTTGATCTGCGAACCCTTCCATTGGCAGGTAATCGCTGCCGAGGCAATGGTGATGCCGCGTTCTTGTTCTTGTTTCATGAAATCCATGGTAGCTGCTCCATCATGCACTTCACCCACTTTTCTGTTCACACCCGTAAAAAACAATATACGTTCTGTTACGGTGGTTTTGCCCGCGTCAATATGCGCTGCAATCCCGATGTTTCTTAATTTTGTTAAGGTCATTTTTTATTTTTGATTTTTGATTTGAGAATTAAAATGTAAGAAATTTACGCTGCCGCTATCAATTTTTGAGGCAGATTTTCTTTGTTGAAATTGATAAAAATACGTTTTTTGGTTTAACATTATAGGAAATAAGCCTTTAGCCCTCTTTTCCGAAAATTTTTGCAAAGGTACGCATCTTTTTCCAATGCGTTGCTATACCCTTATATTATTTTATCATTAAGAAACAAAATACCCACCCAAAACCTCACATCAATACACCTTAAATCTACATCACGAAACTCAAACTAAAAACCTACCCCCATATTCGTAATTCGTAGTCCTAAACCTTGAAACTTTATACTTGAAACTTGAAACTAATTTGGGCGCATCCCCCCGAGAAAATCGGGGGGTCGGGCTTTCCTCTCCAAGTCCTCGGGGCGCGAATAAGCGCCCCTGTGGGCTTTCCGTTCCAATCCCTTGCGCGCGTGCCCCGTGTCTATCCCCTGGACTTTTAATCAACATTTCCCTTAATCCTTTCCATCATTCCGTTGCCTTGTATGGGCGTATTGAATACGTTCTTTCCACCACTTTCACTTAGTTCTCGCCTCTTCACCGCCATTTTTGCCTCCCAATCTGCCAGATTTCCAAAATCTGGCAGATTTCTGTGCTCAAAAAATCCGCCTCATCCCTGCCTGACCGAAAAGGCAAGCGCGCTCCTCCTTAAATCCGCTTCATCCGCGTTCCATTCCTCCAAAAAAAAAGAGCCCGAACACCCCCGTCCAAGCTCCCAAAATTTTTCATTTTTCATTATTAATTTTTCATTCAAAAATCAAAATTCTTAAATCTAAAATCTCAAATTATTCATCAGGCGGCGGCGGATTAGGCACAACAGCCTCCAACTCCACATTAACCTCCTGATTTTCTCCCTTCAATATCAACAGCGGAACCTCTTTTCTCACATACCCCTCCAAC
>CAIWVT010000511.1 GCA_903916135.1 uncultured bacterium | reverse complement strand
TTTGATTTTCGAAACTGTTAGTTTCAGCTTCATTACACAACGAAAATTCAATCAACTTTCAAAGAATTTACTTTATGAAATAATAACTTATAAAAGTAAAAATTAGTATAAAATCATTTATTAATTATTTCAAAATCACCTTTCTTTAGAGCTTTGTTATACACGTCGTTTTGCATGGTCTCTATCAATTTTAATTTCCGTTTGTTAATGATAATATCTCGGATGTTTCCTTTTTCGAAACTTAATGGAGACAAACTTTCTTTAATCATAAAGCCTTTTATGTTCAATAAATAAATATAGGTAGAGTCTTTAATTTCAATCAAACGATTGTTTTTTAGATATTCTTCCTGATTATACGTATTAATAGGGATTTCTTTTAAAATGTCATTAAACAATAGCCAATTCCCGTCTTCAAGATAATAGTTGACAGCATATTTATGGCAAAAATCTTGTAATTTCTTTTTATCCGCTTCTTTGTCTGATTTAATATACAAACGTGCAATATTTAGCGGTGAACTCTGAGGGACTTTTACATAGATGACTTTTACAATATTTTCTTTAAGCTCAAAATTGTCCTTGTTTTTGGTGTAATACTCTGTAATTTCGTTATCGGAAACATTAGTGTCTAAGCTTTGCTTTATAAGTTCTGTTTCATACCTATATATTGTTAGCGAATTTTTATAATCCTCTAACTGTTTTGTAAAATCTTTTTGAACATCCTGTAGGTTTTTTTCTGCCTGATTGATGAGTAGTTGTTGTTTAATCCAACCATCTATATATTCATTCACCAACAGGATGCTATCTTTCCCTGATACATTATTAGGAATTACTCCTTGTAGATCTTTTACATATAAAAAACTATTGTAAACACGAGCTATTGCATGTTCCTCATTTTTTTTGTTTGACGAACATGCACAAATAAAAACTAAAATAATCAACGAGAGTTTCTTCAAGAATAGTAGGATTTAAACAGCTAAGGATGTACTTCTTTCTGCCTATTTTAGTAAAGATTCAAAAATATCTTTATTAAGTGTGTATGAATATTTCTTGCGAAGTTGCTCAATCCAATCTTTTTCTAAATAATTTTGATAATCAGCAGTAATGAGACCTTTTGCTTCTTTAATTTGTTTTGGTTCGGGGGCAACTTGTTTATGAACAGAAACAAAAATTACTTTGTTATCTTTAAGTATGTCGCTAGTGATAGCTTTAGTCCATTTTAATGAATCAATTATTGAGTTATCCTTTTTCGAAAACAGTTTGTGTTCAATTTTCAAAGAGGGTATCGAATCCGTATTTATTTTTGTTAAGACATCATTTTCTGTCAGTTTTCCTTTTTCAATATCGTTCAAAAGTTTACGGGTGCTTTTTGCAATGTCGGCATTTTTGCAAGTGAAAATAGAAGCATCAAGACGTTCATCCCACATATAATTAGTTTTATGTTTTTCGTAATATTCTTTTAGCCCTGTTGTGTCTTGAATTGCTTTCGACCACACTTTTTTATCAGTAAGTTCAAAAAGCATAATACCATCGCGATATTCCTTCATAAGAGATTTGAATTCTGGATATTTTTCTTCAAGTCTTCCATCTTCATAATTCTTGCAGAAATCGTCCGCAAAAATTTTATACCGTTCAATTAAATAGGCTGGAATATTCGACACAGGACGTTTTGATTGTTTTGAAGCTAAGTTTTGCGCAAAATCACTTTGAGTTACTGTCTTGGTTCCTAATGTAAACATGGTTTTGGTAAGACTTTGTGCTTTTTGTGCATCCCACTTTCCTTCAAAAATGCTTGTGTCCACAACTGCATTAAAGTCTTGTATGGTTTGAGGATATTCTTTGAAATTATATTCTTTCTTGATACGAGCAATTACCGATTCTATACTTTTGTTTGAGCGACTGTCTTTTAGAACGCGAGATTTTAGTTGGGCTTTTTCATCATCAAAACTTTTTATGGGCTTGCGTTCAACAAGTTTAATGATATGCCAGCCGTAGATAGTTTGAACAGGTTGCGTATAATCTCCGGCATTTTTAAGTTTTTCAATCGCTTCAATGAACTCAGGAACCATTCTGTTGACACCAAATCCGGGCAATACGCCACCTTTAGCAGCAGAGCCTTTATCATCAGAATACGTGTTCACCACATCTTCATACTTTTCACCCTTTAGGAGTTTTGCATAAGCCTCATCAATTTTAGTTTTATAGCCAGCTAAATCTTCGGGTTTTGCATCTTTAGGGACGCTAACAAAAATGTGAGCCACCACTACTTTTCCCATGGCAGGCTGTTTGCTGGTTACTTTTATCAAATGGTAGCCGTAATCGGTACGTATCGGCATAGAGACCTCTCCAACTTTCGTAGTAAAGGCTCCATTCTCGAAAGGGTATATCATGTCTAAAACTGAAAAATATCCCAAATCTCCACCATTTCCTTTCACGGAAGTTTTTGAAGTTGGATCTTCCCGATCACGTGCAGATGGGTCTTCAGAAGTTTCTTTTGCCACTTTATCAAAAGCTTCTCCTTTTATTATTCTATCACGGATTTTTAATGCTTTCTTTAATGCTGTCAAGGTATCTTCAGGGGAAGCATTTTTATCAACTTTAATTAAAATATGGCTGGCTCTTATATCCCATTGCGCTCTATCATAGGCTTCTTTTAAGAGACCGTCGTCCACTTCCCTGTCTGTTAAATAGGGTTGTGCAAGTTGTTTTCGATATCCTGCAAGTTCTGTTTTAAAACTGGTGAAGGTATCAAGTTTTTGTTCTTCCGCTTCTTTTACTTTGAGTTTGAAATTAATATACAAATCCAAATAATCTTCAAGGGACTTTTTATCCATCACCTCTCCTTTCACATTATTCTTTTTGTAAACATTTAAAAATTCTGATTTAGTTATGTTTTCCCCGGCAACATTCAATAAAACAGGATCGCTCACCTGTGCTTTAGTAATGCCAAAGAACCCAATACAAATCAAAGAAAGAAAAATAACACGTTTCATAATTATTATATTTTATTTGTTAGAGAATTATACAAACCCACATGATTTTTTGATAAATAGTAAATCATCTAAAAATTCTATTACTTGATGCCCTATAACGAAAATATTTCAAAAAAATTATCTGGAGTAATTTGGAGCCTCTCGCGTGATAATAACATCATGGGGATGGCTCTCTGCGACTGAAGCCGCTGTAATTTTTATGAACTTTGCTTTATGCAGTTTTTGAATATTTTCCGCACCACAATATCCCATCCCTGCTTTCAGCCCACCTACCATTTGGTGGATTACTTCCGATAAGGTACCTTTATAAGGAACACGACCAACGATACCTTCGGGTACAAGTTTTTGAATATCATCTTCTGCATCCTGAAAATATCGGTCTTTGGAACCTTGCTGCATGGCTTCAATAGAACCCATACCTCGATAGGCTTTAAATTTACGTCCTTCAAAAATAATAGTTTCGCCGGGCGATTCCTCAACTCCGGCAAATAAAGAGCCTAACATAACCGTGTTGGCACCACCGGCAATTGCTTTTACAATATCGCCACTGAAACGGATACCACCATCAGCTATAACAGGAACTCCTGAACCTTTAACGGCTTTGGCAACCGTATAAATGGCATATAATTGTGGCACACCAACACCTGCTATTATACGTGTAGTGCAAATTGACCCGGGACCAATCCCTACTTTGAGCGCATCAGCTCCTGCTTTCACTAAATCTTTAGCGGCTTCGGCGGTAGCAATATTTCCAAGTACAAGGTCTATTTCGGGATAATGTTTTTTAAAAAGTTTTGCGGCATCAATAACACCTTTTGAATGTCCGTGAGCGGTATCAATCACTATGGCATCTACACCAACTTTTACCAAAGCAGAAACGCGTTCCAGCATATCAGCGGTTACACCAACTCCTGCCGCAACGCGCAACCGTCCTCTACTATCTTTGCAGGCATTGGGGCGCGCTTTAATTTTAATGATATCTTTATAGGTAATTAAGCCAATGAGTTTATTATTTTTATCAACAACAGGCAGCTTTTCTATTTTAAATTCCTGTAAAATATCTGCAGCTTTCTCGAAATCGGTGAACTCAGTGGTGGTAATCAAATTCTCTTTGGTCATCACATCCCAAATTGGTCGGCTGATGTTTTTTTCGAAGCGTAAATCACGATTGGTAACTATGCCGACTAAATGACCTGCATCATCTACCACGGGAATGCCTCCAATTTTGTTTTCACGCATCAAATCAAGCGCATCCTTCACTAAAGCGTCTTTCTTCATGGTGATGGGATCTATGATCATACCATTTTCGGCACGTTTCACTTTCTTGACTTCTATGGCTTGATTCTCAATAGTCATATTCTTATGCAATACACCTATGCCCCCTTCTTGGGCTATGGCAATTGCCATGATGGATTCTGTTACTGTGTCCATGGCTGCCGAAACAACAGGAATATTCAATTTAATATTACGTGTAAACTGAGTTGACACATCAACCATGCGTGGTAAAATCTCTGAATATGCCGGAACTAACAATACGTCATCGTATGTTAAACCTTCACCAATGAATTTATCCGTATCTAATTGCATAAATTATAGTTTTATTTTTGTGCAAAATTATTAAAAAAATTTATCTATTTGCCAATGAAATTAAATATCGGCAATTTTATTTGCAAAAATAGCTTTCTTTAGGCTGTTTTCATTCTATTATTTCATCAACATTACTGTGCCACGTTTCTCAAATTTCTTATTAAAA
Organism: uncultured bacterium; assembly: GCA_903916135.1. Classification (GTDB taxonomy): domain Bacteria; phylum Bacteroidota; class Bacteroidia; order Bacteroidales; family CAIWKO01; genus CAIWKO01. The sequence continues at coordinate 6,251 of CAIWVT010000511.1, read as the reverse complement.
GCATTGGTAATGTTAATATAATAGGCATAAACACCCGTTTCGGATTTCTTCCCATTATATTTTCCATCCCATCCTTCATAATAATTTGTAGTTTCATAAACTTTCTGTCCCCATCGGTTGTAAATGACAAATAGATAATTATCTTTATCGGTAAATACTCCGATGGGTTTGAAAATATTATTCAAGCCATCAGGACAAAAGGCATTTGGAACATAAAGACGTGCCGATTGCATGATGAGCAGTTCATTTGAATAAACCGTATCAGCGAAAGCATATACCGTGTCGAAAATATCATAAAGAGGTGCCTGAATAGTATATTTGAATCGTCCGCCACTTTCCGTATAGTTTTCCACATCATCTCTAAACTCAGCATTATTAAACAATAAGGTTTGCACTTTAGTGAATGGTTCATAATCTTCCACCTCACGCATCACATTATGCGCTTGAGGATAACGGTCTTCATACACATTCCAAAACATATAGTTATATAGATAATCATCCACATAACCATTCAGATAAATGGTTCTGCCAACATTTGAAGTGTGAACATCTGTGCCACAACTATCCGCAACAATCACTTTGTAATAATAACTTTTTTCATTAATCTTGGCAGATTTATCATCAAAGGTTTGGTTTGCATTTAGATTAGTGGAAGGAATGTTTGCAAGTTGATTGTAGGTAACGCCATCTTCGGAACGAAGAATTTTATAATGGCTGGCAAAAGCTGTTGAATCAACAAAAAAACCTATACGAACATGGTCTTTATCTTTAATGGTTGCATATCGCAAATAAATATAGGTAGGCTGATTTGGTTTGCGTGCTAATGCACATTGCATATTTGAGGTAGAGATTCTGGTATGCAACGAATCGAATGCTTGAACATAATAACAATAGTGCGAATTGGGGTTTAGATTCGTGTGGTCGTAAGTGGTATCGTTCTGGGTATTTATTGCCAATTGCGCAAAAGGACCGCCATTTTCGCTCATCATAATACGATAGCCAGCAAGGATAGGGTTCAGATTGATGTAAGAAGTCCACGTAAGAGAAAAGATATTATCGCACGGATTTAATATGAGCATAGACAGATGAATTGTTTTATGAGTAAGACCCATAGGACTTAGCTTTTTGGCACTATCCAATGCTGCAATCCTATAGGCTTCGGGGGCAATTTGAGGCGTAGAGGTATTATCAGTATATTTGGTTACAGGAACATCAACGGAATCAATCAAAAACCAAGGGGCACCAATTTGATGATAAATATAATACTTCGTTACATCTGTTGCCAAACTTGCTTCCCAGCCTAAAATAGCTTTACCTATACTATTGTTGACGCTTACGGTATCCAAGATAGGAGTGTCGGGAGGAATACTATCATCCAATTGCGCTTTATCGAAAAATATAAAAGCAGTGCTATTATTAGAAGCTTCAGGGCATGAGTTCGGCATCGCATAGAGGGTAATGCTGCATAAAACCAAAACCATAAGAACAAGTCGCGAAGCTTTAAACATTGAGAAATTAATTGAAATGAATCATATTGCAAAGATACAATAAAGATATGTAGTAACAGCATATATTATTTGTATGCTTTACTAAACGATATTTTTTTAAAAATATTTGGTTTAAAAGAATCAATTCGTGAGCATTGATAAAAAATGTTGTATCAAAATAAATTTTTTATGCTTTTCTTCTGTCAAAAAACTATATCTTTGAGCCAAATCTTTGTTGTTATGAATCACGCTCAAAAAATTGCCAAAGAACTTGGTTTGCAAGTTCGTCAGGTGGAAAATACCATTTATTTGCTCGATAACGATGCAACTATTCCTTTTATTGCTCGCTACCGTAAAGAGCTTACGGGGATGTTGGACGAGGTGGATATCACCTCTATCCGCGACCGCATCGGACAAATGCGCGATTTGGACAAACGTCGCGAAAGCATCTTGGAATCTATCATCGAACAAGAAAAAATGACGCCCGAATTGGAGAAACAATTGATGGCAGCCATGACCATGGCAGAGCTTGAAGATTTGTATCTCCCCTATAAACCCAAACGGAAAACTCGCGCCACTATTGCCAAAGCTAAGGGTTTGGAACCTCTTGCCACGCTTATTTATGCCCAACATTATATGGATGTGGAGAAGGAAGCGGCTAAATATGTGGATGCGGAAAAGGGCGTGAACAGCATTGCAGAGGCTATTGCCGGTGCGAGTGACATCATTGCCGAATGGGTGAACGAAAATCAGCAGATACGTGCACGCATCCGTTTGTTGTTCGAGAAAGAATCGTTCATCACATCCAAAGTGGTGAAAGGGAAGGAAATTGAAGGGCGCAACTATGAAACCTATTACGAAATGCGCGAACCTTTGGTGAAGTCGCCTTCCCATCGGGTGTTAGCCATGTTTCGCGGCGAACACGAAGGCTTCTTGAAAATTGTGATTGAGCCTTTGGCAGAAAAAGCTTTGGAAATCATCGAACGCTTTGCCGTGAAAGGACGCAATCGCTCGGGCGAAATTGTGACGGCTGCCATCAAAGATTCCTATAAACGTTTGTTGCAACCTTCGATGGAAACCGAAATGCGGCAACAAGCCAAACAACGTGCCGACAGCGAAGCCATCCGTGTGTTTGCCGACAATTTGAAACAACTCTTGCTTTCGCCGCCTTTAGGTCAAAAGAATGTGTTGGCGCTCGACCCGGGATTTCGGAGTGGCTGCAAGGTGGTGTGTTTGGACAAATCGGGCAAACTGCTCCACAACGAAACCATTTATCCGCATCCGCCCCAAAACGAAGCCAAACAAGCGATGAACAAAATCGAAAACCTTGTGGATGCTTACAAAATTGAAGCCATCGCCATTGGCAACGGCACGGCAGGACGCGAGACGGAGAGTTTCATTCGGCGCATCAAATTTAAAAAAGACATCGTGGCTATAGTGGTGAACGAAAGCGGTGCATCGGTTTATTCTGCTTCGGCGGTGGCTCGTGAGGAGTTTCCGCAGTATGACGTAACGGTGCGCGGAAGCGTTTCCATCGGCAGGCGGCTGATGGACCCCTTGGCAGAATTGGTGAAGATTGACCCCAAATCCATAGGCGTAGGTCAATATCAACATGATGTGAATCAACCCGAGCTGCAAAAGAGTTTGCAGGATGTAGTGGTGAGTTGTGTGAATTCGGTGGGGGTGGATGTGAACACTGCCAGCAAGGAACTCTTGACGCATGTGTCGGGTGTGGGTCCTGCCTTGGCTAAAAATATCATTGAACATCGTAGCAAGAATGGTTTGTTTGCCTCGCGCCAAGCTTTGAAGAAGGTGCCGCGTTTTGGAGACAAAGCTTTTGAACAGGCAGCAGGTTTTATGCGGATTGCGGATGCCGAAAATCCCCTCGACCGCAGTGCCGTGCACCCCGAAAGCTACGACATTGTTGACCGTATGGCAAAGAAACTTTCCTGCACGGTCTCCGATTTGATGCAAGACGAAAACCTACGCAAAATGATTAAACCCGAAGAATTTGTTACCGAAAAGGCAGGTTTACCCACCATCAATGATATTATGCTCGAATTAGCCAAACCCGGACGCGACCCGCGCAAAAGATTCGACATGTTTGAGTTTGATAGAAATGTGCACGACATCAAAGATTTAATCGTGGGCATGGAGCTGCCGGGCATCGTGACCAACATCACCGCATTTGGTGCTTTTGTTGACATAGGCGTGCATCAAGACGGATTGGTGCACATCAGCCAAATGGCAAACCGCTTTATCTCCAAACCGAGCGAAGTGGTGAAACTCAACCAAAAAGTGATGGTGAAGGTGATGGAAGTGGATATGGAACGTAAGAGGGTAGGGCTTTCAATGAAGGAAGTTGGAAGTACTTAAAGTGCCTAAAGTACTTCGAGTTCGCCCAAGCAAGCCTCTTTTGATAGATTTTAAGTGAAGCTTTCACTCACAGTGAAGGCTTCACTAACTATAATTAGGGTATTGCCTAAAAGGATAGAGGTGCCAGAGGAGGGAACCTTTGGCGAATTGTAGCCACAAACCTATAGGGAACCTTTCCAAACTTTAATTATTTCTTTATTTTATAGGCAACAAGCAACTTGTGCATTTGCTATGGTTAACTTAGTAATTAATGATAATTTCTATCCAATTATTAAATCGTGGTGATTTTCTTCTGATTTGTTCTAAACCAATTGCTTCTGCAAAGTAATGTCCATATAAAGGTTTATTATATCCTTTTATTATTCTTTGTAGTCTGTGGCTAGGTGAGGTTTCTCTATTGTTATTAATCATTTCAGGATTTTCATAATCCGCAAATGTCTTTTTGAGTTCTGCCAGTCCAACAAGTTCTTCTTTTGGTACTTGATTAAAAAAGATTTGAATATCATTAAAAAGTAATCCTTCAAATTCATGTAGTTGCAAATAAGGGATAAATCTATAACGAACAGTATCATTAATATCTTCTTTCATCGCAGTTTCCAAAAAACTCATTCTTTCATTTTTGTCTTCTATTCTTCCTCCTTTTGCCCAATTTGGGAAATTATATTTTTGATACAAACCATAATAATCAATAAGGGTAGTTACTATTACATTAGGTTCTTGTAAATGCGTTTCTATTTCTTTTTTTAGAATACTCCATCTTACAATGCCGCCCATAGACCTTTTAATTAAAGGTGCTTGAATATGAATATTGCTGTGTATTAAATGAGGAGCTAAAACATTTTTACAAAAATCTCTTTCTGTTTCACCCTCACATATAATTATTACTCTTTTCATAAAGTATAATTGGGTTGTCCTCCTGTTATTATATTTCGTTTCCATAAATCATCAATGGTATAATCTTCTAACCACTGATGCAAATTACTGCTATTTAATCTATTGAATTTTGTTTGCCCATCTATCTGATCAACTGTAATAATATCTTCGGGTAAAAAATGGCTAATAAGATCAGTAGATTGTGTAGCTACAATCACTTGACAGCCTCGGGAAGATACAGATTTCATCATGCCTGCTAATTTGGCAATGGCGGCAGGGTGTAAACCCAATTCGGGTTCATCAATAATTATAGTATCGGGTAAATTTGGTTGTAAAAAAAGTACAGACAATGCAATAAAACGAAGTGTGCCATCTGAAAGATCACTTGGTCCAAATACTACATCACTGTATTTGTCTGTCCATTGTAATCTCACATTGTTTTCTTTATTTGGTGCAAAGTAAAAATCAGAAAAATATGGAGCAATAGACTGTATATTTTTGATAATCCTATTGTAAACAATTTTGTTGTTTTCTTGGATATGATACATAAATGCTGCCAAGTTCATCCCATCTTCGTAGAAGTAATAAACATCATTTTCAATATGGCTGTATTGCGTAAATGGAGAATTGGTACTGGTGTCATGAAAGTGATATTTTCTTAGCCCTCCTAAAAACGTTTTAACATAAGGATCTCTATAATTGTCAGCTACTTTAATGTGTGCCTCAGTACCTGACCTACTAATATCTTTTGGGTCGCCTCTATAAATTAAATTTTCGCTAAGAAATACAAAACCATCTGTACCTGATTGCAAATTTGCTGAATAACCATTTTGTCCATTGGCAAACTCTATCTTAAATGAAATGGCATCTGTGTTTTTTTTGCCTTTGTGCAAAAATTTATTTTCGCCACCATTTAATGCAATGTATTCATTCAGTTTGCGATTGTAATGGATTTTTTACTCCATATTTTTCTAAATTTGTTTTTTCAATTTGTATTTTTATTTCATTATTTTGAATTGGAAATTCCACTCCAAGTTTTTTCATATTTCCATTTTTTCTAAGTACCATATCTTGAAGAGGTGTTGAATGACCATATTTTTCTATATTTGTATTTTTTTGTTTTAATTTAAATTCTTCTAGTTGAGAGGAATGTTCAACACCATATCTTTCTATGTTGGTTTCTATCATTTTTTTTAAAACTTCCGAGTTTTGTAATGGTGCTATTGTTCCATATTTTTCTAAATTAGTTTTCTCTACTTTTATTCTTGAACATTTGTGACAATAATATTTTTCATTTAATTTTTTTGTTATTTTAAAATATACTCTATATTCCATTATCATCTCTTTGCCACATATATCACAAATAACATCTATTTTTTTATGACTACCTTTTGTTAAATTTATAGTATTTTCAGTTAATATCATATAATTTTTATTTTTTAACATCATAACAATCAAAGAGATTGTTTTTCTTATATATAAAAATATAAAGGTTGTTTTTTTAATATATACAAT
>CAIWVT010000510.1 GCA_903916135.1 uncultured bacterium | reverse complement strand
TAAAAATATAAAAAATAAATTCTCTTTACTTACTGTCGCATTAAATTCTCCCGCGATCAGGAATTATATTGGTTGTTTATCTTATAATAAGGTTGATTTTTCTGGCAAAATCATTCCTATAAATAAAACAGAACAATTAAGACATTTATTGACTTGGATTTATGGTGATGGCAAAAAAGAACCAATTCTTACTGACTCTCGCAGAATTACAAAAGAATTAGCTCCTGTTCTAGCTTTCCCTGAGGCTACTGAGTATTTAATTAAAAATAATAATCTTGAAGAAGCCTATGAAAGAAGTGAAGGAGAACGAGATTATATTATCAGGAAAATAAATACAGCAAGCAATGCAATAAAATACTCACTTGGGTTTGCTTGGAAATATAAATCCGACGACGAGGTAAAATCTGCAATTAATGAATGTACCAATGCTATTACAGAACTGCAAAAAATGATAAATTCTAATGATTGAACTCCAAAGCATTGATGACGTTTCTATAATTTCAGATTGGGCTGAATTAAATGTAGTTTACTATAACACAAGCCTGTCAAAATCTAAACTTATTTCTTTGCTGGAGGATAATGGTTTTGAGGAAGATTCAGATTATAGAGGAGACGAGCTTTTTGATAGCATTTTACAAGAACTTGAAAAAAGAAAATTTTTATATGGGAATAATCCGCCTTACTCTATTGTTAATGGTGTAATTTTGCCATTAATTAACTGGGGCGATTATCCTGAATATCTACTTTGTTTGATATTCTCATACTTTGGTGCAGCTAATGCAGCAAATGGTACAAGTTTATTTGAGCAAATATCTAATATTGCTTTAAAGAGTTATTTAAATGGAGATACTATAACATTGGGATTTCCAAATGCTGGAAATTTACCAGGACAACTGGATCATGTTGCTTCTGCCTTAAATGAGGATAGGGCAGCAAAAAATCCACCTGTTCAAGCAAAGGATAGGGGAGTTGATGTAATAGGATGGAACTCTTTTGGAGATAATCGACGTGGGCAAGTAATTATCTTAATGCAATGCGCAGCTGGAAGAAATTGGAATCTTAAAAAACAGATAATGCTTGATGTTTGGGCTCAATATATAAATTGGAATTATTACACAACTATCCCATCACTTGCCATAACAGAAATTCTTTCATCAAAGAAATGGGCAGATGCAGTTGAAACCTATGGCGTATTATTTGACAGAGCAAGAATTTATCGAAATCTTTACAAACCTAACACGGCTATTGACCTTAGATTGAGAGAAGATATAATCCAATGGTGTGATAATAAGCTTGATTGATGAGGTTTATTGATTTGTTTGCTGGTCTTGGAGGATTCCATAAAGCTTTACATGAACTCGGACATGAATGTGTATTTGCGAGTGAACTTGATCCAACTTTACAAAAAACGTATTATGAAAATTGGGGTATAGAAGCAAAAGGTGATATTAAAAAAATTGTAAAGGACGATATTAATTGTGTTCCACCTCATGATATATTATGTGCAGGTTTTCCATGTCAACCATTTTCAAAAGCCGGCAAGCAGTTAGGACGTGATGATAAAAGAGGGACTTTATTTGATGAGATCGTAAAAATCCTCCGACATCATACACCAACCTATTTTATCCTTGAGAATGTTCCATTTATTAAACAACACGACAATGAGGAAACATGGAACTATATGCACAGAGAATTGACAGAGTTGGGTTATACGGTCAATCAGGAAATTTATTCACCTCAGGATTTTGGGATTCCACAACATAGAAAAAGAATTTTTATAATTGGTTCATTGGTCGGTCTTGAACATTTTTCATTCGATAGTATTAATGAACAAAAGATGAAATTGGTTAACATTCATCAGTTTATTGATGAACATCCCAAACATTATAAATTGTTGCCTAAAGCCAATCAAGATTGTATTAAGCTTTGGCAAAAATTCATTGATCAAATACCTAAAGAAACAAAACTGCCAAGTTTTCCAATTTGGGGTATGGAATTTGGGGCTACTTATCCATTTGAAAAATCATATCCATTAAAACTTTCTGTTAAAGATTTAGCTGAGTATAAAGGGAATTTTGGTTGTAGTTTAAATGGATTGACAAAACAACATCAAATTGAAATGCTACCAAGCTATGCTAGAATAAAGAAAGCCTTTCCTGATTGGAAACGTAGCTACATAAGACAAAGTCGTTTGTTTTATGAAGATAATAAACAGTATGTTCAGGATGTTGTCAGAAAAATTGCAAAGTTAAATTCTCAAAGTTGGCAAAAACTCGAATGGAATGTTGGTGAAAGTAACAGAAGAATTACTGATTATATATTACAATTTAGAGCTTCTGGTATAAGAATAAAGAAAGTTGACTTTTTTCCTTCATTAGTTTGCACAAGTACGCAGATTCCTATTATTGGATGGCGGAATCGTTATATAACAAAAAACGAGGCGTTAAAATTACAATCATTGGAAGGATTAAAATTACCTCCTAATGACAATGCTGCTTTCAAAGCATTGGGAAATGCTGTAAATTCAAAAATTGCTAAATTAATAGCTGAAAAATTAATAATTGAGCCATGACGCATAGCATCATATTTGTTCTATGATATCTATCAACGTTCAACTTATTCATCCTCGTTCGCCAAAACTTCCACCTAAGTCACCAATATCTCTATAGGCTACTGCCTAAAATCATATTCAATCATAAAAATCCGCGTCATCAGCGTCCTAATTAAAATCAGCATCATCCGCGTTCCAATTATATCCTTCCCTATTATAGTCCCGACTTCAGTAGGGATTGCGGTTCTCAATCTTTCATTTTTCATTTTTCATTCAAAAACCACCCATCTAAACCAACCCCTTCAACTCCACCACCGTCGTCGTCGTCTCCCCAGCTTTAATCACTATACCAATCACAACATCCTCGTAGGTAGCCCTTCTGATAATCACGTTGTAGGGTCCTTCCTTCAAATCCACCAGCAATTTTCCCTCATCATCCGTCGGCAACTTATAATCCGTACCCACAATTTCCACGTCCGCATCCTCTATCCAACTTTCCTCCAAACCAAAATCCTTCACCGTCAAATTCCATTGCCCTATCATAGCAGCCATCTGTTCAGCTTTCCGTTGTGCAATGGCATCAGGAGAACTCCCATCATGCCTAATCCGTTTCAGCAACGTAGCAATCGTATATTCATTTGCCCTAACTTGCCCCTTAAAAATAGCCTTACCAGCCCTGCATATATTCATCGTAACAGCCCACATATCATCAAACTTCTGATGATTTGCCGCCACAGCCGTTTCCTTATCGCCCTCCATTTTATTCTGTTTCTCATTCAACAGCCTCACCTGTTCCACCTTCGCCAACAGCCCATCCCACTTAGCCTGCGTCATCCCTTGTGCTGTCAAAGCATCCTCATTCCCCGTAATATTAGCATTCAACACCGTCATTGCAGGAGCAATTCCTTCCATATTCTTCCTCGAAATACATTCTCTAACACCCTTAATTCCCATATCCTTCCAACTAATATTCAATGCATCGCCTGCATTAATAGCATAAATTTCAAAATCATCCAAATCTGTTCTAACGCTAATGGCAGTCGTAATCAGCAAACCTGTCAAAGTCTTGCTTTGTGTCAAATAAAACGAAGTAGCCACTATGTTTTCACACTCCACTATCAATGCAATAGCGGTTGTCTTAAACGGATCTTCATACCGTGTAAATCTTTCAATAAATTTGGGCTTATCGGGATCGAAACTATTAATTACGAATCTCGATATAACT
>CAIWVT010000509.1 GCA_903916135.1 uncultured bacterium | reverse complement strand
TGTAGGTATATTTTTAGTTTGTAATTTTAGAATAATCTCAATTGCTTTATTCATATTACCTTGATTGATACCTTGTTTAAGTAATACATCCGATTCTTTTTCTAAGACTGATTCATAAGTAGAATAATCTGGAATAAAAGCTTTAATTGAAAATATTAATAAAGGGATTAATAACAACACTGCTGTTAAAACGGATAAATTATGCCATAATTTAACTACTATAGAGGGTTTTCTTTTATTTATCCAACTTCTAATCTCATATAATACCTCGTTTGCGGTATTATTATCAAAGCAATTTATTTCAATTTTCAAATCACCATCATTATTGGAATTGATTTCAAATTTGAAGTTGTTATTATTACCAAATTCAATGAATAAAAAAAATATTTTAGGTTTGAAAGATTCAAGTGCTGGATCTTTTAGAATCTCTCTAATTGATTTTCCAGGTATTTTAATATCATTATTATCTATCAATAAAATATTTTTCTCTTTTTTACTGAAATATTGTCTTTTTTTAGCTTCTTTAATATTATTGATTAATTCATTTTCTGATAATAAATGAGGTGCATTTTCTTTTTGTACCGTTTCAATAATCTCAGCTTCAAGAGATTTTTCTAAATAATTTTCAATATGGGATATTATAATCTCTAATCATTCAAAATCAGCTTGATTAAGAATCCAAGGACCTTTGTGTGTTTCATTGTTAATAATAAGTGCCATATTCTTTAACTAAAATTTTCTTTCTTTAAATAATTGATAATCTTATCTAATTATTATCGCTCTTAAAAATTATAACCTAAACTTAATCTCGGAAAATAAGCAAACTTTGATTTCGTATTTAAATTACCCAAATCAATATTCAACCCCATACCGAATAGATCATTAAATTTTATGATTAAATATCTATTTATCCACCTTAGTCAATTTTGCAATATCCAATTCAATTTCTTTTGTCTTTGAATTAGTAGGGTCAGTATATTCAACAGTAGCAATATTACTATTAATTTGTATTACTTTCCCTTTTAATTCAGGTGCATCCTCAAATTTTTTGAAAAACACATAATCACCAACTTCTATACTTTTCTTTTCAATTAAAGGAGTCTCTTTTTGGGGCTTATCAATTTTAGTTAATAAGGAAACATCCTTTCCAACTTCTTTTGTTTTTGAAGGATTATTTGGATCGGGATATTCTACAAAAGCAATATTCTTACTAATCGTGCTAATTTCTCCTTTTAGATAATTTCCTGTAATTTCATCTTTAAAAGCAACATAATCACCAACTTTCAAATTAGGTTTTATATCTGGTTGTTCTTCTTTTTTTGTGTCAATATTCATTTCTTCACTTTTCCGTATTAAAGTAAGTTCTTCATATTTGAGTTCTATTTTTTTGGTTTGTGATTTAAATGGACCATTTTGTTCAGTAGTATATTGTACAATTGCAGTATTTGCATTTATTCCAATAATTTTGCCTTGGATTATTTTCCCATTTCCCATTGTTTTAAATGCCACTTCATCACCTTCTTTAAACTCAACTTTAGCGTTTACACTTATTTCCACATTTTTATTGACTGTTGGTAGCCCCCAAACATCTCCAACAACTTTCATTTTCCTTCCATTACCTTTAACTGAAAACGTTGCATTTTTTAAAAATTCACCTTCTGGACATTGTTTTACTGCTTTATCAACTGTCACTTGCATAACATCATCATTCTTGGTTTTTGCTTTCGCAGAAACATACTTTTTAATTAATTTATAATCTAATTTCGACTCTACGTTTCGTGTAGAAATCATTGTTACTGTTCCAATTCTATAATAACAACTTTGCATCAACAAGGCAGCATTTAATAGAATAATGAATAAATACATTTTTTTCATGTTTTTTTTATTTATTTCTCCGCAGTTCCAAACGAAGTGGTTAGTATTAAATAAAAAAAGCGTGGAACTATAACCATATCCGCATTGGAGGTACTGAGATACCATAAGACAAGATAAGTAAAGCCCACGCTGTTGCGTGAGCGTATCACTTATTACTCCTTGTCTTAATCGAAATTTCTCAGTTTTCCAATACAAGAATAAAAGCTAACGCTTTTTCAATATTTTTTTATGTTCAAAAGAACGAAGCAAAATTTTCCCAAATTTCGCGCTACAAATGTACACCTTTTATTAATACAATCACAAAAACAAATAAAATATTAAAAAAAACATTCAAAACATCCCGCCTCGCAGGGGCTTAAATTCACATGTACACGATTTTTCTATAAACATTTCGCCCCGCTGGGGCTTAAATTCATGTGCGTATTATTTTTTCTATAAACATTTCGCCTCTAACGAAGCTTAAAAAATTATATCCTGCCCTGTTATAGCCCCTTTTTAAGGTAATGGTGCTAACTTAAATATATTTATTATCTTTGCAGAAAAACAAATCTCATAGATAATGAAACAAAATCGAT
>CAIWVT010000508.1 GCA_903916135.1 uncultured bacterium | reverse complement strand
GAAGTCGCTATGGTATAGTCTTTCGATTTAAAAACATCAAACATCGGTTCTGCATATTGAGAACCGAAGCCGCTTTTTTTGTCCCGTATAAAATAAATTATCGTAACAGGTGTCGGCGCATGATTAAACAAATACTTTGTTACCTCTACATAAAACAAGGAATCGGGATGCTTGCTATTGTCAAAATATTTCACTGTTTTCAGTATGCATCTCTTATTATAAAGTCGAATAGCACTTGTATCGTACATATCACTGGCATATTTCATATTCCGGCAGAAAGCACATGTGTCTTTCAATCGGAATTTAGTAAGCCCAATATTATAATATGTTTCTGGCATCGGCGCCATCTGCAAAGAAAGATGAAACAAGGAATCGGCTATTTTGTACTTTTCTTTATGAAACATTTTAATCCCATCATTATAGAACTCTAAATACGTACGTTTCTGCCCAAAGGCAAATAAATTGATTGTTAGCAACACAAAAAAGATAGATTTTTTAATAGCTTTCATGATTCATTTTTGATTAAAGATTTTTCAGTTTTCATTTTATATTATTGATCAGGTATGAACAATTATTATCACAACAAAGATAATAAGAAAATTTAGAATCATTCAATAATTGTGATATTTTGATTTTTTTTTGAAGTTTTTTTACCACAAGGAACACAAAGTGCTTACACAAAGGGGCACAAAGTGAAGGATATGTATCTTTCCTAAGAAAATATTTTTCGAAGATAATTCATCCTAAATAATCTGTGAATCTGTGGCAATCTCCTTGTATCAGCAAAAAAAATAAGCAATTTTGTGACAAAATATTCCCATCTCAAGAAATTTGTGTACTTTAGCTTCCTATTTCAAAAAAGAAAGAATTAGCATCAACAAAAAAGAAAAGCAATGTTTAGTTTTGAAGCAGATTTGGTGAAGGGAACGCAATTCAATGGGTGGACGTATGTTGAAGTGCCTTGGGAAGTTGCGCAACAGCTTCCCCGCAAGGGACGCATCCATGTCGTCGGTTTTTTGGATGCGGTGGCGTATCGTTCTTCGCTCAATCGGAGCGGGGATGGGGCGCTGTTTATGTTTGTGAGTCAGCCGATGCAAAAATCGCTTGGCAAACGGGCGGACGACCTTGTGGCGGTTCGTATGGAGATAGATTTGGAAGAGCGCATTGCCGAAATTCCTGCGGATTTGACGGAAGCTTTGGAGGTGAGCGAAGAGGCAAAACGCGTATTCGAGGGTTTTTCTTATTCGCATAAAAAAGAATTGGTGGATTGGATTTCCGCCGCCAAGAAAGACGAAACCCGTGTGCGCCGCATCGTGAAGGCGATAAGCATATTAGAAAATTATAAAAAATAAATGAGGATGAAACGTCAATTTACAATACTTTTTTTATGCGCCGCTTTGTTCGCCAAAGCGCAAATAAATCAAGCCTTCTATCATGGGATAGTGGCAAATGTGTCGTATGATACGGTGCTCTATAACCTCCAAAAGTTACAGGCTTTTGGCATCAAACAGCCCGGCACGGCGGCATTGACCAACACCAAAAATTGGCTCATCGGAAAATATCAGCAGTATGGCTACAGCAATATTGTGTCTGACAATTTCACTTACGGGGCAAACACTTTGACGAATATCGTGGTGACCAAAACAGGCGATTTGTATCCCAATACGTTTTTGATAGTGGATGGACACTACGATACCAAAACAGGAACGGGCACCAACGATAACGGCTCGGGCGTGGCGATTATTTTGGAAATTGCCCGCCTGTTGGCGAATGTGAATACGCAATTTTCAATCAAATTCATCAATTTTAGCGCTGAAGAAAGCGGATTGATTGGCAGCGATGATTATGTTACGAATATCTCCACGCCACAAAATTTGGACATCCGTTTGGTGTTCAACATTGATGAAGTGGGCGGCGTGGCAGGGCAGACAAACAATACGGTGAGCTGCGAAAGCGATCAAAGCGCACCCACTGCCAATAATGCCGTTTCGGCTTTGTTTACAGATACTTTGGCGCAGGCAACCGCGGTTTATTCTGGATTGAGTACCATTATTACCAATGCTTATGGCTCAGATTATGTTCCTTTTCAGCAGGCGGGCGAAATCATCACAGGATTTTATGAAACCAACGAATCCACCTATGTGCACGGCTCGGGCGACAATTTGGCGCATTTGGATACGAGCTATGTGGTCGAAATTGCAAAAGCTTCCACAGGCGCCGCGCTCTTTTTGGCTCGTGCTTATGATGTATATACCGCCACGCGAATCGAGGCGCAGAAACATAGCTTGAACGTGTATCCCAACCCGTTTCGCGACCAAATTACGATTGAAAACACCTCCGACGAAATCTATACCTATATAATATATGGTATAGACGGCAAAAAAATCTGTTCGCAGCAAATTTCGCCTGCCACGCAATCGCTTTCGAATATGGCAGATTTATCCGCAGGATTTTATATTTTGAATGTGATGGATGAAAGGGGAGGGGTTTTGGAGAGGATGAAGTTGATTAAAAACAAATAAATATAGTAATATGGAAACAAAGAAAACTACTTTTTCAGATGTAAAAGGAGTATATGTAAATTTGAAAAAAAACGCAGAAGATTTTTATGAAGAACATAAAATTCGCTTAGATGTTTTAGAAAATAAAATCTATAGGAATATAGTTGATATAGCAAGGCTTGGTACAGATGATTTTGAAAAAAATCGTGCAAACTTTGATTGTTTAAAATTAATTGATCTGGCTGTGCGATCGTCTCATTCATGTTTTTATTTAGTAAAACTAGAAAAATTCCGCGATGCAAGCATTATTTATCAAAAAATTATTGAATGGTGTTCAACGGCAATTGCAATCAATAAAGATGAGCAAATGTATAAGAAATTCCTTTCGCAAATAACAATTTCAGTTCAAGACACTTTTATAATTTCCGAAAAATTTATTCCTGAGATAAGTATGATTTCAGATAAATTAAATAGTTTTTATTCGCATCGTAATAAAGAGGTGTATTTGAGAATTAGTTCTTATGAAAACAGGCAGTTAGAGGAAATCTATAGTGTAGCAGCTACTTGCATGGAATCTTTTGCTTCAACCGAGGAAAATTATGAAATTGTGTTTATGCATTTGGATTTAATTATTAATTTAATTCTTTACACTAAGGAAATAATTTTTTCTGATGATATTGAAAAATTAGATGATATAATTCATTTTTATCATGATGCGGACAAACATTATAGTGTAGAGAGTGGAATAACGAGTTTTCAAAAAGTTTATAATGCATTATATAAGAAATGAAAGAGTTCAGAAATCATTGTTTTGGATGATGTCTTTGTCTTGATTATGTAATATAAAAAACTATTAAAATTCATGGTCATAAACTCTCTTGAAAGATTCTCACAACCATAACCTTTCAAATATTTTCCTATTTTAATTCCACCTTTTATAAAGGTATAAATAGAACTCGCCCCGAAAATTACATTAGTCCCAAACCCATTTTTTTATTTATTCAAAAATGCTTTTGAGCCCATTCCATCGCGATGGAACGCGTTAAAAAAACTTTTTAGCCCGTTCCATCGCGTCGGAACGCGTTAAAAAAACTTTTGAGCCTATTCCATCGCGTCGGAATGCATTAAAAAAACTTTTGGTATATTTTGAAATACTTTTTAGAATTTGGATTTTTTATTTTGCTGTATTTATAGCATTTAGCAATATTAAATTTCTAATTTGGTATTGAAATGCATAATTGAT
>CAIWVT010000507.1 GCA_903916135.1 uncultured bacterium | reverse complement strand
TCTATATAATGCATATTGATACAATAGCCCATGCCTGTTCATTTTAAATTTTGTGTAGGTCAAAAGTGGAAATACGTTTTGAAAATCATGTTGCTTATGAGTTGCTTTATCACGGCTAATTTTGTTTAAATCAGGTATATTATGCAACTCGGTAAAAACATTTGAATATTTTAATACATCTATCTCTTCAATACTTAATTTATCTAGCCTATCTTTATAATTTAATAATTTAACCTTGTCAATGTTTAATGATTCAATTTTAGGACAAAATCCTAAACTGACATCCTCAATAGTTTTATTAATCCCTGCAGTAATGTGATTTACTGGGTCAAAATCATCAAGTAAGATAATGGATAAATTATCAGAATGCCCGAAAGTTAAATAATTAACAGGGTTAAATAGAAATGGATTTATGAATCCGTTTGTTGGATCTTTATCCAATTTCTCGGTCGAATTGAAATCCTTCCCATTTGCTTTTGAAAATTTAATATAATTCTCATCGATAGCATTTCGATGCTCCCAACAAAGTTTGTTAAAATTATAATGATCTTCAAAAAATGTCTTGGTCAATGTCTGTTCTTTCTCTTCATAGTTATTTCTGTATAAAGACCATTCTGAATCCCAAAAACAGAACATTGCCAAATAATCATTATAGCTAATAGCACTTAAAATATTATCCATATCGGGTATAGCTGACAAGGGAACCAACAGTTGTTAATGAATTCATTAATAGCATTATTGAAAATCTTTGTGCTATTTCAATGAATAGTAACGGGTATTTAAATATAAACACACTACGCTAAACCTTTTGGACAATAAGATAGAACAAACAATCATAGATCGGGTTTTATTCTAAAGTGTCTGAAGTACAGTGCAATATTAAGATTTGAAATATTAAAAACTTTCATCAATAAATCAAACCACATAATGATAATGCATACCTTATTTTCAAAACAAAAAAGTATGACTTAAAATCATCTCATTTGTTAATACGTTGTAAATGGGTTTACGATAACAAAGGTCAATCAATTTTCTCTTTTTTTCTTCTAAAATGATACTTATAGAAAATGAAACCATTTATTTTTGTCCGAAAATTTTCGTATCTAAATTTGGTTTCTTCTTCTATCCCTCCTGAACTAGCGAAATTAGAAGCAAGATGCTTATTTTCAAGCATTGCTTTGTAGTTTTGAAAATGTCCTTGGCTCAAATATTTAGCGATCACAGCTATAAGTAAACCAATTAGACTTAAAATCAAAGGAGCAAAAATTTTAATATATTCCATGGTATAAAAGATTAAGGTGCAAAGTGGGAGTACGTACCACAAATTATTGTTGAGCCATAAATACTTAACGAGACTGAAGGCAAAATTTTCAATGGGAAAGAATTATGAATAATATCAGCGACACTAAAGCAAGAAAAAACTAAAATTAATAAACAGAAACCTGATAACGTAAGTCTAATAAGATTATTGTCAGAAGTTCTTGAGGAAAATAATTCTCCTATCATTATTCCTAAAATTGGTAAACAAATTAGGATTAATTCTCCATGTTTTATTACTTCTTCTAAAAGTGTATATGTCCCAACTTGTTTCTTGGTGTCCAAGTTAAGATTATATCCATATTTAATCAGGAATTCATAAAATATGGGCAATGAAGCTACACCTAAGGCGAAAATTGCCCACATAGAT
>CAIWVT010000506.1 GCA_903916135.1 uncultured bacterium | reverse complement strand
ATAAAAGGATTTTAATTAAAAATGAATAGCAAGCTCAACTACTAAAAATGTTCGATATTGACTCAGGGTGTCCCAGTGCGTAAAACAGGAGGTTCGCACCACTTTGAAGATTTTTTTCGCAAAGCGATATGCTTCAATCCCTATAAACGAAAGCAGACTTCTCCCAAAGCACTTAAGTACTTTAGACACTTTAGAGCACTTTAGCGCACTTTAGGCACTTCTTCTTTTAAATAAAGATAAACAAAGCCACGATGATGATAGCCGCCGCAGCCACTATAGCAATGGTTTTGTTATCTTTATTGAATTTCGATTTGCAATACGATAGACGCTCGGTGGCATAGCTATCATTAGGCTTCAGGAGCAAAGCTTGCTGAAATCTTTTTATTGCATAGAGATACAACTCTATTTTCACGTAATCGTTGCCCGTGCTCATGAAATCGTTATACGCTTTCGTTTCAGGGTCTAAATGTTCGTCATGATTTGAATGTGTTGCCATATTAAAGTGTATTATTTGAAAGTACAAAGGTAATAGTTTTTTGCGCTTGTATGCGAACTTCGTGTCCTTGTTTTTTTCCGGGTTTCCAAATGGGCATCATGCGCATCACGCGCAAAGCCTCTTCATCGCAGCCTGCGCCAATGCCTTGCACCACTTTGATGTCCGATAAAGTTCCATTTTTTTCTATCACAAAATAAACATACACGCGCCCTTGTATGCTATTTTGTCGTGCCAATTGCGGATAGCGAATATTTCGGCGCAAGAAGGTATTGAAAGCTTCCTCGCCCCCGGGAAACTGCGGCATTTCTTGCACATAGGTATAAATGGCGTCATCCGAACCGCCTTGCCCGTCCAATACACCATTGCTGGAGCCGTTCGCACTGGTTCCGCTGTTCGACGAGTCCGCATTGGCAGCTTGGTCATCTATTTTTTGAGCGGTTTCTTCATCCACATTGGTTACAATTTGCGGCACCACGAACTTTGCCTTTGCAATCAGACGTTGCAATTCGGGTAAAACTTCGGGGTCTTTTTCAATTGGATCTGTAGGGGCGGAAATATATACGTCTGATAAATATTGATTATTCATCGAATCTTTTTCTTCGGTATGTATCATCAAAAAAGGCAAAACCGACAAAAATACGAACACCAAAACCGATATAATAATAGCATAAAACAGATATTTTCGATAATTGCGGCGCATAACATAAGCACCGTAATCTTTATTACGGTTCGAAAATATTACATCATTATATTGGTCTGTTCTATTCATGTGAAATCATTATGCAAATGCAGGGCAAAATCTATACCAATAACGTTTTGCAGATAAATTTATGATACGAAATCGGGTGAAAAAAAAACTCCGACTTGATGCCGGAGCTTTTAATCTATTTTCATACTAAAATTAAGCACCTACATTTGCTTGATAAGCATCTGCAGACATCAAGCCATCTAACTCAGCGGGATTGCTCATTTTAATTTTAATAATCCAACCATCGCCATAAGGGTCTTTATTGATGGTTTCAGGATTCGATTCAATCAAATCGTTGAAAGCTAATATTTCGCCACCTATAGGTAAATAAATGTCCGAAACGGTTTTCACAGCTTCGATAGTGCCAAAAACTTCACCTTGGCTCAAGGTTTCGCCAACGGTATCCACCTCAACAAAAACGATGTCGCCTAATTCGTGCTGAGCAAAATCGGATACACCTACAAATGCTTCATTGCCTTCCACTCTAACCCATTCATGGGATTCTGTGTAAAATAAATTTTCTGCTATTTTCATATTTTATATTGTTTTATAAATTTTGTCAAAAATACAAATTTTTAGAAACATACAACGTTTTTTTTTATTGTGCGAGCGTAAATCGCAAACTTATACCTGCGTTTATGTTCGAATTGGGATATTGCGACGACACATAAGGTTTGTTGATAATATGGTCATAGAAGGCGCGAACATTGAATTTCTCACTAATCTGGTAGTCGGCAGACACGTTGATAGATATTATTTGCCCACCGGCAGAAACCTGATCCATGTTTTCAACTAATTTTCGCAAGGTAGTTTTGTTTTGACGTATCGAAAAATCAGCTTTCAAATTCAAATCGCTTTTTATGGGTTTCAATTTACCGCCAATTTTTATAGAAAAGGATACATCTTTGATACGATAACCCGCACCAATCACATATTCGTTGGTCATCACTTCCGTAAGCTGATTGTTGGCAAAACTCAAGCCTAAGTTTCTCGATTTTTTCCATTCAAACTTGAATAATAAACTATTCGACATCGTCATATCAAATCCGATGAGCGGACTGAATTGTTCGGTGATAGAAACTTGACCGATTTCCTTGCCGGATAAAAAATTGCCAATTTGATCGCGGATATAAGCAAAACCATCGTCGGTTTCTTTATAGCGTACGTTCGTAGTAAAGGAGCTAACATTATATGTGGCACGATAGGTATGGCTCACGGTTACTGATTTAAAATAACGTTTGATGAAACCAATCTTTGTCAGACCGCTATAAGTGATTCTCCAGTTTGGCATTGGGATGGCGTGCAATATCTTTTCAGAGAAAGGAGTAAGGGATATCTTATCTGCACTCTTACCAAGATATGCAGCCAAAAAAGCAGGAATTAAGACATCTTGGGAAGTGGGACCATATCCATCATAAAATCCGGGCAAAGAATCAATTTCTTGACCAGTTGAAAATTCTTTATTCTGTTCAGCAAGGCGTTTTGAAATTATCGAACGATATTCTTTAAATTTGTTGAAGATAGCCGACGAATTGTCTTTGTTATCACCTTTGAAAGCCGTAGCCCACCCAATTACAGTCGTACTAAAATTCCCTGTTTCTACCATAGCAAAGGGATCGCTATGTTGGTTATCGCCTACATAACGATAATACGCCTGATTCTGCTTCGCGTAATTGGTGTTTGCTGTAATATCTATCCTCATCCCATTCAATGGTTCCAAAGATATTTGTGCATTCAACACTTTGGTTTGTTTTATGGCAAAAGGAGTATTCAATGTGGTATCTCGCGAAATCCATCCTTTATCAAAGGCTCTACCAAGAATGTCGCCAGTGGTGCCAAACATATCGCCAGGACTTCCGAATACAAATCCGAAAGTAGGAGCATTATCATTCCAATCCATTCCTAAGGCAACGGGTTTGTGCATAAATCCTGGGAATGCGCGTCCATTACTTTCTTGATACGATATGTTCACAGTACGCACACTCATTAATAAACTCAATGTGTTATCAATAATTTCTTTAAATATATTCACTTTGGGTTTCAAAGAATCTTCTTTTGCCGAAGGCATATTGGTCTTGGGTTTTTTAGAGTCTTGTACACCTTTACGCTTATCGTTGATTTTCTTCAAATATCCGATTTTATTATACAGATTAACGAGATTTCCAGTAAGATTGAATTGCTCGGAATTTGAATTTTCGATATTATTGCCTAACGGATTTTCGATGATAGTTCCCAAATCGTTAGCGGCTAAAGGCAATGCTTGCCAGTTATAGGTTCCGCCATAGCGTGCCGTCAGGTTCAACCAGTTGAATGCTGGAATTTTATTTATGGGAACGGTATAGTTAATATCCACAGTTTGTGTATAGCTTGTCATACGCCCAAAATTCAATACATTCTTCCAAATAGAATCTTTTTTGGCTTTATAATCCGGGAGACTCTTATCAATTTTTCCTGGGGGTTCGTCAATCAAAGCAATAGCATGAGCCTGATAATCGAGTTTGAGGTTTTGAGTAATGTCCCATTTCAAGCCATAATCGCGTGTCCAGCCAAAACGTTTAATATAAGAAGGTTCAAGAATGATGATGGCATTTGTTTTGTTCCGCATCATGTGCTCCTGAAATTCTTTATTCAAATCGGTACGGAATGATAGCATTTTAGGCATGTAAAAGAAGTTGAAATCTTTCACGATTCGCAACCATTTTGATTTTGATATGAGTTTCCATTTATCAAATGGTCGAACAGCTTTAGGTGCTGAACTAAAGTTATAGCCTAATCCACCGATATGAGTAGTTCTTCGGTCGTATTCAATGTCAACATTTCGATGGAATAATTCAGTGTACGCGTAAGTAAAGTCGAAGTTCTCCAAATCATAAATATGGCTTTTGGTGGAGGCACCCATCTTGGTCTTTCTAACATTCATGAAATTTAAACTCTTGCGCGTGGTAACATCTTGAGTGATTTTTTTAATAGAATCTCGTTCGTGTTGACTACCGAAAGTTTTAAGGTCTTCGCGATATAAAACATCGGGATTAATCGGATTATATTCGGGTGTACTTCTAAGTTCAGAATAATCAAAGTGCATTGGTATTTTAATTCCCCATTTCTCTGGGAAAAATTTACCAAGTTCCAAATTTGTAGCAATATCATAAGAGGTGATAGTTTCTTTTTGCAACTGATTTACTTTTTTATCAATGCTTCCAAACCCGGGAGTGCTTATAGCAGCAGCCAAACTTACATTACCAAAATCTGCAAGGTTAGCAGCAATGCGACCGGTGGCAGCCCAACCTCCGCTTTGATTAAAATCTGTTAAGCGTAACTCATTCACCCAAATCTCTGCGCATTTCTCTTTACCATCATCGGTAGAACTTCCTCCATTTTGTTTGGGATTTCTAACACCTATCATTATTACTTTAACATCGCTGATACTTGGATTCCCAATAATCGTGACTGCATTTCCTTTACTGTCATTACTAACAAAAGGCAATGACAAAGAAACCCCTGATCCCGCTTCTCTCAATAGAACGTTTCGTTTTTTCTTCGCCTCAACCAATTCATCTAAGGTTATCTCCATTTGGTTATTTGCGGGCCAAATATCATCTGGATTGCTTGTGTACCATTGCGTAAGTTCCAAAGGTATTTCGTATTCATAATAATTGCTCTTGAAGTCGGAACCCAAACGGATAAATACTTTCAAATCTCCATCTTTTATTGAATTTTCGCTTGTGGAAGCTTCACCATGGACATACATCTTTAAGGTCTTAAAGCGGCGCATATCAAAATCACATGTTTTGTAAACAGCACGCGCATCTCCATCCATCAAATTGCACACTTTCATCGAAAGAGCTTGTTCGTTTAATTGCTGTAGTGTAGTACTTCCATAATTTGTTTCACGTAAAATTCCTGGAGGAATCACATAATTAACTGGCGAGCGTTGACCATTTTCTTCAAGGTTAACAGCCGATACATCGAAAGTAGTGGTAGTTTGATCATCATTCGGAATGTATTCGCCAGGTCCCAATAATGAGTAATTATAGCGACGCCAATCTCCACGAACTAAATCAAAAGTTGCAAATCTGCAAATAAGAGAATCGGAAACCCCTTTAAAGAACACTCTGATAAAACGGATAGATTTGAAATCCTGAATACCACCAACAATTTTATCAGGCGACTGAACCGGAACCTTAAATTGATACCAACGTACCGTGCCGGATGTCCCGTTTGGAAGAGAGCCTGTGGTTGCATCCAACACATCGGTGATATAGTTTTGTCCAACTACCATTTTGCTTGGCGTTAAATCAATTTTATATTGGAAATATCGTTCACTTTCACTCAAAGTATTATCGCGATTAATATCTTCTCCGTCAGGAATAGTAGTAGATTGCATCGAATAATTTACTCCATAATTGTCTTGCGTTTGTTTATCGGTAGGTGAGTTTCCTTCTGTGTTATTGTAGTTTTTATATCGTTGTAGAATGGTTTTACTTTGTGAATCAAAATCAGGATTACGGAAATAATAGAAATTATCTCCTGAAGGGTCGGCATTAGCATTGGTAGCAGCCTGCGAACCCGGAAAAGCATTGACAACACGGTTAATATAATTACTAAAATAATTACGTTCATTAACATCACTTAATCCGTCAAGCCCAACATCTTGGTTTGGGCGAGAAGACTCGTTATTATCAAAAGAGTTAGTCAAAGGTTGTGAGATAGGAACCAATCCCCACAAGGTAGGGTCAACCACTCCTGTGGTATCACCATCGGGAGGCAAACCATTTTCGATA
This sequence comes from uncultured bacterium, assembly GCA_903916135.1. Classification (GTDB taxonomy): domain Bacteria; phylum Bacteroidota; class Bacteroidia; order Bacteroidales; family CAIWKO01; genus CAIWKO01. The sequence continues at coordinate 1,214 of CAIWVT010000506.1, read as the reverse complement.
CTTTTACGAGAATCTCTCAAAACGTCTTCCGAAACATCTCCTAAGTTAATATACATTTGTCCGCCGGGACCGGAAGTGTTATACACAAAGGGGTCCATCATCCAGAATTCAATATATTCGATGTTAGTTTCTTCAAAATCGGTGGATTCAATTCTCCGCATCATACCAGCCCAACGCGAATCAGGAGCAGCAAGAGTTCCATCCGAATTTAAACCTGCCGAATAGCCTTCGGAACCATCCACATCATAGTTATATTGACCTCTTTCTTTTGGATAATATGCCATATTCAATACAGCAATGTTCGAAACAGTTCCATCAATAGGTTCTCTGTTTGGAAAAACTTCCTGCTCAAACACTTCACGAACATAATGGTTCGATATATCATCCTTTGAAATATTGGGAGGTAATTGATTGTTATTTCTAAAAAATACCGAAGGGTCTATCACATACCATGCAAGTTTCGCTCTATTGTAATTGAATGCAAGCCCACTGTTAATAACAGATTCGGGAAACAAATCGGTTTGTCCTTGGGGTGTGCTGGCCACAAACCAACTACCAACATTCTTCAAGTCAATGGTTGATTTGCTGCTTTCAAAATCATCAATATAGGTTGTTCCTGATTTTCCAATAGCTTTAGAGTGACCGGGCAAAAGATTTGCAAATTCACCATTAATGGTAATAGAAGAAGGAGCTTTGGTTTGAATGAGCGGAATCATATCCACCAACTTTGTCAACCAACGTGCATCAGTGGAATAAGCTCCGTCCATGCCCCATATCGTATTTGAAATTGGCTCGTCGCCGTAGTTTACTTTTTGTGTTAAGGGTTTCTCCGTCAGGTTTAATACCGTTCCACCGATGTTGAAGTTTTTATTTATCATATAATCCACACGCAAACCCATCAGTGTTTTCGTTTGAATATTAAACATGCTATTATTTTCCAATGATATATTAATAGGTGTTCCGGAATTTAAAATCCCTTCATTAATAATCTTTACCCGCCCAAGGGTGTAATCCACTGTGTAATCAACATTTTCGGTAAGAGGAATGCCGCCTGCTGTTACTTTTACGGAACCCTGAGGAACATTCATAGCACCCAAGGAAATTTCAGCACCGGATGCCGATTTATAAAAACCTTGTAAGGAGAATTTATTTCTATCAGGATATTGTTGTGCCCCTGTTTTTGTCATGGAATACAGCGAATCGTAGCAATATTT
>CAIWVT010000505.1 GCA_903916135.1 uncultured bacterium | reverse complement strand
TTGATTGAGTTGATTGGTTAATTGAGTTGATTGGTTGATTGAGTTGATTAGGTGGATTGAGTTGATTGGTTGATTGAGTTGATTGGTTGATTGAGTTGATTGGTTAATTGAGTTGATTAGGTGGATTGAGTTGATGGGTTGATTGAGTTGATTGGTTAATTGAGTTGATTGGTTAATTGAGTTGATGGGTTAATTGAGTTGATTGGTTAATTGAGTTGATTGGTTGATTGGTTAATTAGGGGAAGAGGCAGAGGCTATCGCTGAAAGGGAGCGTTAAAATTATACATAACGGTTTCGGGCTTGGCGAAGGCGGGGATTAGAAGGTACAAAAGTTCAAATTTAGTACAAAAGCTAATAGAAAGTACAAATGTTCAGCCTAGCACTAAAGCCCCACTTTTGCCAAACCCATGTTAGCGGTATGTTTTTCCGCCCTGTTACTTGGAGATAGGTATTTCATAATTCCAATGGTTTTTGTTATCATCTATATATATTTCTCCATTCTTTTTAAAGAAGCGATACCAAATTTCTTTTTCAGAATCTGAATAAAATATTTGCAACTGTGGCTTTCCATTCTTATAAGTTAGTGTTTTACTAATCATCTGTTCATTATTGTTGTATATATAAATTGCTGTTGTGTGCCAGAATCTAAATATGTTTTTTCTTTCTTTCAAAAACCAAATGCCAGTTTTTTTACCTTTCAATATTAAACCTTCAAGTTTCCTTGATTGATAATTTAATTCACCACGATAATAGTAATAGGTTGCTCTGCCATTAAGTGTATCGTTTATGTAATTTACATTTGAGGTAAGACGTTTATGTTGGTCACGATATAACCAATTTCCGTTCTTTATACCATTTTCGTAAAATTGTCCAATTTCATAAGGGTTTCTATTTAGGTTATACTTCACATAACTATAAAAACAGTCACCTATAGTTGTATCTTGAGCGGGTAATCTTAAAGCTGTAATAACTCCCTTGCATTCCGTTACTGAATCTGTAATTTTATAAAATTCGAGAATTATTTTATCTGATTTAATTATACCTTTAGCTTCGGCAACGATATCAAAATTTGACTTGCCATCACCACCGAATGGTATGACAGTATTTGTTTGATGAGGGATAATTATCTTGTTATCTTTTATATAAGCAGTTACACGTGCACCAACATTAGTGTAACCTGTAAAGAGGATACTATTACTTTTTGAAGTACCAGTAATTTGGATATTTGCTCCAATTGACCACACATTAATATCGCTTGATTCAATAACTTTATACCAACCAAATATAGAGGGGTTAATTGGCTTAACAAGTGAGTTGATGCTAGTTTGACAAGGTGCAATATTTATTTTTATTTGTTTATCAATAGTATCAAGCAACCCATTTGTATATGTGTCTCCATTCAACTTCCAAAACATTAAACCACCTAAATTTTTGTCAATAGCATATTGAGTTTTTAAGGCTACTGAAGATTTGTCATCAAAGGTTACAAAGATTTTTTGTTGTGAATTGTATAAATATGGTGCTTTAGCAATACTGTCCCAATAATAATTGAAACCTTCTTTATTTGTATAATTTTCAATTAACTGATTATAATTAACATTTGATTTAAATTTTCCTGGTCTGCCTAAACCATTATTAACACTGTCAACATTTTGCACAACAAATGAGTAAAATGCTGCTCCTATGACTAATTTATTTAATGGCACACCTAAACTGTCTAAATAATTTATTGATTTATCTACACTTTCAGATTGATATGGGGAGGAAAATAATGCTGTGTGGTGTCCTGTATGACCTCTTTTATCAGAAGGTAAACCGTAGGTCATTAAATTCACAAAATCAACTAAAGGCATTACGTTTTTCCAATCAAGCGATAAATCAATAAATTCTCTAAATGAATTCGCATCGAAACTAATTTCAGACTTTTTCGGTAGCCTCCTCTTCAGTTCCTTTAAAAGTTCGGTAAAATTTTGTTTGTCGTTCGGAGATGCCTTGTGATTTTTATATCCACCAATAACAGGGCTTTCCCAGTCAATGTCAATCCCATCTGCGTTATATTCTACTAGCATTTCTTTCACAGAAATCGCAAATTCTTTCCTTCCTGCTTCAGTTGAAAAAACGTCTGAGCAAGTTTCACATCCACCCCAACCTCCAATTGAAACTAGCACTTTTAAATGTGGATACTTTTTCTTTAATTCTACACAGCGTTTTAAAGTGTTTTTACTATCCTCATTTTTGAAGCCAATTCTATTTCCTTGAAGATAAGTAAAACAATAAAGAAGATGTGTTAATTTTTCATATTCAAACTTCTCAACATCTTTAATATCCCCACGATAATAGCCAACAACACGAAAAGGTATTTTTTTACTTGTATGATGCTTGAATCTTGCTTGCGAATAACAATTGACATTAATTATCAAAAGCAATATTAGTATTAATTTAATTTTCATTTTGAAAAACTTATGCATCAGATTGATCTTTTTTAAAATTTCCGCTAACGGTTGAGGCTTGCTATTCGGCGGGGTGATCGAAGCTGTTTCCTATCCAAATACAATGAAGTTTGATAAAAGAACTGCACTGTCCTAAACCCCGCAACCCCTCTGATAGCAAGCCTTTGTTATAGCCAGTTTTTTCATTCTTGATTCGATGTAAGAGTTCCGATTGACCCAATGATTGTTGGATAATTATTGTCAGCTATGTAGTCAAATTTTGGGTCTCGTGCTACTTTGTCAATTTTTTTATTCTCTAATTTATTAATGTCGTCAATGTTCTTAATGTTTTCAAGATTATCTAAGTCCAATTGAATTAATTTAGATGCAACATTTTCTTCGTTGAAGAAGTTATATATTTTGTCTTTGTCTTTCATAGTTATACCATTGTCAGCAGTAGTAAGAATGTTAACAGTGTCACCTGTCTTTTGTGAGACAACAATTAAATGAATGTAATACTTTAAATCTTTATTGAAGTCCGGACCACGACTTGTGTATATAAGTTTAACCTCTTCATTATCTTTTAATGCATTATTGTCAATTTTAAACTTTGAAATGTCCCAATATTCGTACTTGGCTCCACAGCTTGTCAATAAAAACGCCAAAAGACTTAGAATGTAAATTGTTTTGATTTTCATTGTTGTATTTTTAATTGTCATTAATGTCGCTTTCTTAAAATTGGCTATAACGTTTCGGTGCTTCCTTTCGTTGGCAAATCACAATATTATCAAGATTGCCATTTCTTTCTGCCAATGAAAGGAAACGCAAGTTATAGGCTGTGCCATTTTACACTTGTCCAGTATATATCATTCCCCAAATTATTAGGGCTGTAAGAGGAATGAAAATGCTCAAAGCTATTATTAATGGCATTTTGTAACTTTTCTTATGATACAGCGTTTCTTTTCCAATGTACTTATTCCAGAATACATTGTTTAATATTAATGCTCCAATTGCACCAGCGGCTAATGCTCCAGGTGTCCCAACGTTTATAAGATTTAAAATGTATATTGATAATGCAGTATATAATACAGAGAAAATAATTACTGGATAAATTCCTCTTTTATTATTAACTGCTTTTAAATTTATCGCTAACATTATTCCTCCAAAAATCACAGAAAATAAAATAGTAAAAGTATTAATCAGTTTCTTTGAATAAAGTGTTGGCGAATTTTCATCAGGTTTAGGTTCAGTATTCTCTTTTCTTTCTATGACCTGAGAATAATTATCACTTTCAATTCCTCTATTTTTTAATTCATTCAATGCCGCTGAAACTTTATCTTTAGGTTCAGTTTGACTATCCCTAATAATCTTTATTAATTCATTGTTTGAAGAACCCGCCATAATTTTTGGCCAATCATAATAACTCATAATCTACTTTTAGTTTGTTGGTAATTTCTCAAATTCTTGCATTGCCTATAACTTATTTATTACCGCAAGTCAATTTGTAAACGCTTGTAAGCGTTTGTAAGCATTTGCAAACGTTTTTCATTTTCTTGCTGCATATTATTTTCTACAAAGATACAATAATATTCTTTGCAAAAAAAAACTTCCGAAGAATTATTTTCATACCCTTTCATTATAATCATTTATAATCCCAAAAAAGACTAGTGACGTCCAACATCATTATCTCTTAAGTCGGATTCAATATTTCCTAAGTCGGATTGAATATCTCCTAAGTCGGATTGAATATCTCCTAAGTCGGATTGAATATTTCCTAAGTCGGATTGAATATTTCTTAAGTCGGATTCAATATTTCCTAAGTCGGATTGAATATTTC
>CAIWVT010000504.1 GCA_903916135.1 uncultured bacterium | reverse complement strand
TGTAAAAGACGATTCTCCATTAGAAGGTGTTAAGATTGATTTCTTGGATAAAACAAATGGCAAAACTATTACTTTCAATACGAATGCAAATGGAAAATATACCGTTGAATTGAGCAATCTAAAAGTTGGTGACAAATTAAGCTATAGACTTACGATGTCGAAAGATAGATTTGTTACTAAATCTGACGATTGGGAATATACTATAACCAAAGCTGGTGATATTGATTTATTGGAATCTATTGGTAAAGTTGAAGTCGGTAATGATATTGAAGAACTTATTTCAATTAAACCAATTTATTTTGATTATAACAAGTTTGATATTCGTCCTGATGCTGCTTTAGAATTAGACAAAGTAGTTAAGTTTATGACTAAATATTCTACTATTTTTATCGAATTAGGTTCACATACTGATTGTAGGGGGTCCGTAAAGGCTAATCAAATACTTTCCGAAAATAGAGCTAAAGCATCACGTGATTATTTGGTTGCAAAAGGAATTCCTGCTGAACGTATTTCCGATGCTATTGGATATGGAGAAACCCGCTTGATTAATAAATGTGAGTGCGAAGGCACAAGAATCATCCCTTGTACTGAAGAAGAACATGCAATGAATCGTCGTACGGAATTTGTTATTGATAGTCTTGGAAAAAGCAAACCAAAAGTTGTAACACCTAAAGTAGAAACACCAGTATTGAATGTTTCTGATACACGTCCTGCAATAGATGCAAATGCAGAATATCATGTTGTGGAAGCAGGAGATACACTTTTTAATATTGCAAAAAGAGTTAATACGACAGTGGAAAAATTACGTGCATTAAATAATTTAACGGATAATAATATTGTTATTGGACGTAAATTAAAAATCCGATAATGCAATGAATTTATAACGGAAAGGCTTGCACATAAGTGTAAGCCTTTTTTTATGCCTGCGTTCTTGGATTTGTATCCAGTATTACCATTACTTTTTATATTTTAATTCAAACTTAGTTTGGTGTCATGCCGATAGAGTAGCGTTATAGTTCAATTTTTCCGTCCCGACATGAAGTGTCGAGAGAGGACTATTACAACAGTGTTGGTAGAATATTATGACATACGTGCTTTTTTAAGATTCAATTGTTTTTATTTTTGGTTTAAAGAAAGTATGTGAAAATACATTAGAAATATTTTTGTTGATTAAAATTAGAAAACAAAGTGCAAACTCTGGTAATAAACCGACTGCATCGAAAGCAACTATTGGAAACAACACCAGATCATTTTAACCATTATTTTTCCCATAAGAAGATTTATACAGAAAACTCAAACCTAATAAAATAATAACCTATTTAGTCCGTTAATGTTTTGTATTAAACTAAAAATGTTGTTTGATAAAAAACAAAGAAAAATTTATGCACAATATTTGTTTAAATACTATCTTTGTAAAAATTAATAAATTAAAGAAATGAAAAAACTATTTTTTATTGCACTTTGTGTAATGCTTGCATATACTGTAAATGCTCAGGATAAAGAAGATGTAAAGAAAGCTAATTTAGGAAAACTGACTCGAACCGATAGAGTTGTTTTGGATCTATTTAGTGATATTTGGATGGGTGCTACAACAGATTCGATGAAAGTCAAAAAAATAAACCGTGGTGCTAATGCGTATTTTATGTTCGAATTTCCTTTTGGAACAAGCAATTTTAGTTTTGCTCCTGGAATTGGTATCGGTTGTACAAACTTATATAGCGATGCCATGCCAGTGAAAAGTTATACTATTGATACTATTACTGGAGCTAAAGACTTTGATGGCACAACTGTATTTAAGAGAATCCCCGCAACTGCTGTAGATGGGCAAAAAATTAGCGTTAAGAACAATAAATTTACAGCTATATATTTGGACATTCCCTTAGAATTTAGATATCGCACCAAGAATAGTGCATTTAAGTTTTATTTGGGTGGCAAAATAGGGCTAATGCTAAGCAATCATAATAAATATAATGGTACAAATTTTTATGAAAATAGCCCAACAGGAACTATCCTTTATAAAGAATATAAAATTGCTAATGTTGAAGCCTATCGCTATGGAGCTACGGTACGTATCGGCTGGAAATGGATACAAGCGTATGGATATTATTCATTATCGCATCTGTTTAAGAAAGATAAAGGACCAGATATGTATCCTATTTCTATAGGGATAACGGTTTCTCCTTATTGATGTTAGAGAAGTAGCGTCATCGTTATAAATACAATCGCTCCCACAAGCCATCCGACATAAACTTCGGAAGGTTTGTGGGAGTTTAGTTTTAAACGGGCAAATCCTACGAAACCTGAACATAAAATGAGTAGTATGATGATTGGAAGTAAATTCAATCCTAATTGATAATATAAACCTATAAACATGGCTGTCATACCTCCCATTGCAGCTGTATGCATGCAAATTTTCCATCGCAGATTTATGAACAGAAGCACAATAGAAAGTACGGTGGCTATCAACAAATAAAAACTATAGATGGCAGGTATTTTTGTATTTGTGAATAATGTATAGGTCAAGTAATAGATGATTGTAATGCTTAGATAAGGATACATACGTTCTTCTTTTGTTTCCATTTGAAAGCTTCTAATGATTTTTTTGTACCGAAAAATAAAGAAAATAAATATCGGAATCAATACTGTAGAAACTACCATCATGATCAACAACAGCACTTTTGCTTTGAAAGGCAGCAGAAACGAAAAATAAGCATTGGCATTAAAAACAATTAAAAGCGAATACGTAGGGATTAAGAGCGGATGAAATAGGTAAGATAGGATTTGAGCTATGCGTTTTTCCATTTTTAAGAGTTTTATTGGTTGATGTGATTCCTTATTTTTCGGCAATCCAACTAATCATATAGTCCATATTATCATGATTATGTGGATTTACATTGGGGTTTTGTACCCATGAACCTTTCAGTCCGTTATAGACCGATGTGAGTTCAAAATGCGATAGTGCAATACCCAAATCAACGTCATGCAGACCAATTTCTTGATATTTTAGTGAAACAGTTTTGCGATAAAAGTGAAAGACACCTTCATCTTCCATTAACACCCGCCACGGTTGTGAGTTTCCGGCAGAAGGTGCTAAGCGTAGCATATTGAGCGATTCGGCATAAGGACCTGCTTGGTCAGGCTGCAAGGCAGTGTTCATATCCTTCTTAAAAAACAAAGCATCCCAATCCTTTCTTTTGGAAGCACCTACTGCAAATCGAGCCACTTTCTCCACAAACTTTTTCTTTTGGGCAGCATAACCCACGAATAATAAACTTGGAATTGATACTTCAGGTGAGAGATCTACTTCAGGGAAATAAGCTTCATCAAACACACCTATCCAACAGGTGCCCAATTGCATGGCTGTTGCTTCAAGCACTATTTTCTCTAAAAGATATCCATAACTCATGCGCGAATTGGAGTCTTTCTTGGTCTTCGCCAATATATAGGACCGATGATTTGAAATGAGACCATAGGTGATTTTCATTTCCTGACGACATTCGGTATCCTTCTCAAGCAAAATAAAATTTATTTCTTCACCAAATAATCCTATGTTATACTTTTTAAGAATAGATTCAATTGCTTCTTTATCAGAAGGAGCAAGCATTTGGGCAACATAGGTTCTACAGGAAGTTCGTTGTTTGATAGCTTCTATGGGATTCTTCATAATGATGGCATATTTACATAGAAAAATAGCAATGGATTCATCTTGTAAATGAATACCTGAACTTCCTATTGGTTAAATTTACTTTGCTTCTTTCAGTTGCTTTAGTTCTTTTTCAAGAGTTTGAATACGGTCGGCGATTTTGGGGAAATTTCTGAAATGAACATACGATTTCTTAAAATCATTGATATTAAAAGCGATGTATCCTTGCAACAAACTCCCTTCTTGTGTAACAGTTTTTGCAACTCCCGAGCGCGCTTGCACCTTTACGTGGTCAGCAATAGAAATATGCCCAACGATACCTACTTGTCCACCAATAGCACAATCTTTCCCTATCTTTACGGAGCCTGCTACGCCAACTTGAGAAATGATGATAGAATTTTCGCCTATTTCTACATTGTGTGCTATTTGAATCAGGTTGTCAAGCTTACATCCTTTGTGAATGATTGTTGAACCTAATGTGGCACGGTCTATACACGTATTAGCACCAATTTCAACATCATCTTCTATGATAACATTTCCGATCTGCGCTACCTTTTTATGTGTTAAATCGGCTTGTTGTACAAAACCATAACCATCTGCTCCCAATACCGAGCCTGAATGTAGGATGCAATTGCTTCCAATGAGTGTATCAGAATATAAAGTCACCGAAGCATAAAGCGTGGTATTGTCTTTTATCTGAACATTATCGCCCACATAACATTGTGGATAAATCTTCACATTGTTTCCAATCACTACATTATCTCCAATAAATGCCATAGCGCCAATATACACGTTAGCTCCAAGCGTTGCTGAGTCAGAAATACATGCTTTTTCGGAGATGCCGGTTTTGTTCAGCTTCATTTTATTATAAATCTCCAACAGACTTGCAAAAGCAGTGTAAGCATTATCCACTCTGACCAAAGTTGCCTGTATGGGATGCTCAGGAACAAAATCACGATTGACAATTACCACTCCCGCTTTGGTAGAATATATAAATTGTGTGTAAGCCGGATTGGCAAGAAATGTAAGAGATTCTTCATCTCCCTCTTCAATTTTCGAGAGCTTCGATACTGAGGCTTCGGGGTTTCCATCAACAGTTCCCTGAAGAACTTCTGCAAGTTGTTGCGCTGTAAATTTCATAATAGTTCAGATTTATTTCGGATAACAAAATTGGCTAAAACTTTGATAAGTCCAACATGATATAGAAAATTTTATTAACACTGTTTTCAAACAATAAACACCTCAATTTACTATCATTTTCTGAGGAATAATAATAGATTTAATACCGGAATATGGCAAAATTCTTCCCGTTTCAAACAAACAAAGAACATCCCCATTCCCGAGAACAACGATGTCGCTGTAGGCACTCTTTTTATCAAAAAGACTTATATGTTTTTTCCACGTTTTTCCCTGATCATAACTTATGGAAAGTGTTAGATTTCTTCGTGCTTTTTTATGCATAGGATTAGAAAATAGGAGGGTATTTGGCATATAGGAATAGTTCAACAGAGCTCCTTGGCACATAGGTTCAATGAGTGTGCTATCAAACTCGGGGCTTGTCCAACTTTGTCCTCCATCATTGCTGACGCTAATTTTTCTATTGGGCAAGGTTCTATCATGGTTGCGCATGTTTAACAACAGACTGCTATTTGAAAGCTCTGCAACGGTACATTCATCAGTGTTTTCAACCGAAACGGAGCCTCCTAAATGCCATGTAAAGCCGCTATCATCAGAATAAATAACATGAG
>CAIWVT010000503.1 GCA_903916135.1 uncultured bacterium | reverse complement strand
GTTTGTGCCTCTAACTGAAAACTTATGGCTAATACCATAAGTAATAGGATACTCTTCAATAGTTTTGTTTTCATAGCTTTTTTGTTATTAAGATTTATGTTTATATTCAATTTTTACAAGAAGTTAAAGGGGCTGGATTTTTATATTAGGAATCGTATTTTATGTTCGAATTCATGTTTTGTGGAGTTTTTCAGCATGGTATCAACCGTTTTAAAACGATTGTAATGACACTCTTCTTTGTTATTTGCTAAAAGCAGAAATTTTGCAGCGGGATGAACGGAGAGTATTTGCATAATAATTTCATTACCTGCAGTCTCCCAAAGGCTGTAATCTATAATCATAAAATCAATCGCTTCATTGTTTATGCTTTGCAAATCGTCTATACAGTCCGTATCAAAAACAACATTGAAATCTTGTATTTGATTCAAAACGGTTTTCAAGCTTTCGCGAAATATTTTGTTTGGTTCTATGATAATGATGTTCATTGGGTTTTTCTCTAAAAATGTTTCTTTTGGAACTGTTTTTAATGCAAAACCTATTTATAAGACGTTGTTGTAAAATGTACAGTACTAAAGTTTTTTAAATGTTTTTGCAATGTTTTGATAGCGGTCAGACGTAACGCTACTTGGACGGGTTTCATAGTCTTGCGCATCTTCTAATGTCATATAAATTGTCCCGTTACTTAACTTCACTGTGAAATTAAAATATTCATTCAAGAAGTGCTCTTGATAAGAACCAATTTCGGGATTCACTTGTTGGGCAAGAAAAATAATGCCTAATACTCCATTGGTATGCGAGGTGGTTTTGTTCATTTGTTTAAGGTATTTTGCTGCATTATTTACATTCAATTTATCATTAGACACGTCATTTATTTCGTGTATAACTGTACAATTTAAAAGGGCTTTAGCCAAAAGCATTTTTGATTTTTTCAACCCCATCAATGGCGTTGCTAATCTTTTCAATAAAACCGACAGGCTACCCCGTCGGTTTTTTATTATACCTATATACTATCAAATTACATGTGATTTGACAGCTTCCGATACTTTTGGCGTAACTCCTTCTTCTCTTGGAATATATTCGGCTAAATACCAAACATCCTGATCCAATTCATCTGCATCAAAATGGTTGATAAATTTACCTCTTTTCATAATGCCAAGATAGGAACATTGTTTCACATTTGTGGGCGCATCCGCTCCAAAAAACTGGTATAAATTCGTGTGTTTCACATCCCACGGCACAGCAATTGTGTTGCTTTTGCTGTTTATAACATTAATTTCCTGCTCCAGATGTGTATAATTTCCAATGGGTTTGATAATCGGAACGCTGTTTTTGATACTTGGTTCATCAATCGTATGTCCGCCATCAACCCATTTCACTCCATAGCCCAACAGATTTGCCTTTCCGGTATCTTCTCCAATAGCTGCCTTAATCAGCGGGGGCCAATCGTCGGTAATGATTTTCGTAACCTTTTTTCTGTCCGCTTTAATATCCTTTGTCAACTGCTTTGCCTCCAAAATGAGTGCTATGCGATTATCCTCTTTGGTTTCTATGCCCACAATTATGGTCTTTGTGGAAGTAGCATTCGTAATAGCCGGGACAAGGGTAGCATTGTCAATTTCGGCTTGTGCCTGCGATTTGCTTTTGGTTACGAATTCACCAATTCCCAAATCGCTTAACCCGGCAACGAGTTCAAATTTTTTGTTTAGTTCAGTCATAATGTTTTATTTAAAATTTATGGTTCCCGTTGGACTGTTAATTATTTTAATTAAGCCCTTAGCCATCGGGATTTCTTCGGGATTAATTATTTTTTCATTGTATATAATATAAGGTGATATTTTTACTCCATTCGTCGAGGCGAATGCTCTGTTCGTCGCGGCGAACGTTCTGTTCGTTGCGGCGAGTGCTCTGTTCGGCGAGGCGAGTGTTCTGTTCGTTGAGGCGAACGCTCTGTTCGGTGCGGCGAACGCTCCGTTCGGTGCGGCGAATGCTCCGTTCGGCGAGGCGAACGCTCCGTTCGGCGAGGCGAATGCTCTGTTCGGCGCGCCGAGTGCTCTGTTCGCCTCGTTTTTTTTGGCTATTTTTGCCGTGTTTTCGGGTTTCGATTCGCCGTTTATTATTGTTGTTGCTTCATTTACAGATATATTGTAAATAGAAAGCGTTTTCAGCGTCGAATTCGTAAAAATATATGAAGAAAAGGAAAGCATCGTAATACAAGTGCAATTGCTCATAGATAATGAGTAATTGTTGTTGGCAAAAATGACGATATTTTTTTCAGATTTCATAGTAAATTTATTCGATACAAAAGTACTACCATCTGACTCCCTACGGTTGCGGGAAAGCCTGTAATCTCACTAAGGGAAATTCTGTAATCTTATTAAGGGAAAACCCTTAGGGGGAAGCTCCAAATATCAAATTCCAAGAACCAAATTCAAAGGGGAGGTGGCAGATGGTCATGAATGAGGCGGCGTTATGGTGTCAACATTTTGGACTAAAGTCCATGTGAAACAAACATTTCCACCACGACATAAATGTCGTGGCTAATGAATCTCAACAAACATATATGATTAGCAATGACCTTCAGGTCGTGGTTCGATTAAAATTTATGGGAAACGAACATTGCCACCCCGACATAAATGTCGTGGCTATTGAATTTCAACAAACATATATGATTAGCCATGACCTTCAGGTCGTGGTTCGATTAAAATTTATGGGAAACGAACATTGCCACCCCGACATAAATGTCGTGGCTAATGAATCTCAACAAACATAAATGATTAGCCATGACCTTCAGGTCGTGGTTCAATAATTTACATCAACGAAGGGCTTCAGCCCAAAACGATTAAAATTGCCATGATACCCATATAATACGGTTGACCCTTCGAGCTTGGGTCTTGGGTCTTTCAACGTGGTTCTTACACCGTGAAATATTCATGTTTAATCGCCCACACGATTAATTCGCTGCTATTGCGCACTTCCGCTTTATTAAAAATATTGTTGCGATGAACTTCCACTGTTTTTGCACTGATAAAGAGTTTTTCTGAAATTTCCTGCGATGTCAAGCCTTTGCAAACTAAATTCAGCACGTCCATTTCGCGTTGCGTAAATTTGTCGGTCGTGTTCGGAAAGTTGACCGACTGAAAAGCCATTTTCTGCAATATTTCCTGACTGAAATAATTACCGCCCGCAAAAACCGCACAAATGGCTTGTTGCAATTCAAATTTGTTCGATTTCTTTAAAATAAAACCCTTGATACCTGCATGTATCATTTGGGTATAATGCATGGTGTCGGAGAACATGGTGAGGGCGATAATTTTCAGGTTTGGGTTGATTTCAATAGCTTTTCGGGTTGTTTCAATGCCGTCTATAACAGGCATGTTGATGTCCATCAACACCACATCGGGAATGGAAGTTTGCAGAAAATCAAGAAATAAATTTCCGTTGGAAGTGTCAAAAATAATTACAAATTTTTCAATTTGCCCCAATACAAGGCTTAGACCTTCCCGGAAGAGGTCGTGGTCGTCAACTATGGCTATTTTAATTCGATTCATCAGTAGCGATTTCTTTATATGGAATTTTAATTACAACTTTCATCCCGTGACCTTCAAGGCTTTCAAAAACAATAGTTCCTTTCAGAGATTTAATGCGGCTTTCAATATTTTTCAATCCCATGCCGTGTTTTTCCTGCATTTTTTCTACAACCGAAAAACCTGTGCCATTGTCTTCATAAACAAGAGTAAGCATGTCGCCGGAAATGAAAATATTTATACGTATGAGCGTTGCCGCAGCATGTTTTGTGGTATTGTTGAT
>CAIWVT010000502.1 GCA_903916135.1 uncultured bacterium | reverse complement strand
ATATAAATTTAAAAACCAAAGTGTAGGGGGTGGTATTAAAACGCCCTTTTAAATATAAAAATGGTGGCGTGTATTCTCACGCCTCTATTTCCTCGCCTTTTCCTTTTTTTTTTCCATTTATTCGCCAGTTTTTTTCATACTAAGAAAGGAAGAAAAGGCGAAAATGCAAATACAATACAGGTTCGTTTCTCATTGTCGGATTACCGACAATGAGCCTCTACTCCAAAAGAGGGCAATAAATTGATAAAATAACTCGTAGGCTCGCCCTGCATTTTACTTTATTAGTGTGGCCTGCCTGCCTACTCACCAAAAAAAAAGTTGGCTCACAAAGCGGACATCGAGAGCCAGCTCGCCAAACTTTTTTTTTGGACTCGAAGGCAGGCCACCTATCGGGGAGAGGGTGCTATCGCACTCCTCTCCCCAGGCGCGCGCTAGGGATGCCCCCCTCGCTTTTCTGCTCTGATTACAGAGCAGAAAACAGCCAAACCGAAAAGCGGTCGCCTTTTTGCGATTACACAAAAAGGCTCTCCTCGCTCGCTTTTTTGTTTTTTGCTTCGGATTACCTCGCAAAAAACAAAAGGCTCGCTTGCGCTTTTCTCTTGGCTGAGGGCTCCGGGGGGCCCCCCTTCCTAGCGCTTGCCTTCCCTACACCCTTGCCTAACCTTTATTTCAAACCATAAACCTCTGTGGCAGGGCTTTTCTATGCAAAAGCCTACTCGTTATTTTATCTTATTGCCCTCACCCACTCCCCCTACCCCCTCTCCCTCAAAGGGAGAGGGGAAATACAATGCAACCATACATTTTTTTCGGTGGCCGTGATTACACGGCCACCGAAAAAAATCGCTTCACTTAGATCCTGCGGGGCAAGGCATTTTTTTGCCGGAAGCTGGATACGCTTCAGACAAAAAAGTTATCAACAGGTTACGAATTTTTAAAAATTGCAATTTTTAAAAAAATTTTATAAACTATGGGAGTTAAAGAAACAAAAGCCCGGGGGCGAATGTCTGTGGGCTTGCAAAAATAAACAGACTAGGGCAGTTGAGCCGACGAAAAGGCCAAAACTCGGGAAATGAAAATCTGCCTTCCAACACTCCAGATCGTGCGAACACACCTTTTTAAAAATCTGGGGGGTAGGGGGGCTGTCTTATAAAATCTGAGAAATCAAAATATAAATCAAATTCCTTTATTTAAAAAGTATTGGGCGCAAAATTTTTTTTTAAAATAAATACTAACATGGCACTTGTCGATGACATCAACGCGATAGGAAATTTACACATAACAGTAAAATGGTTTGTATGTTTTTTGGTAACTCTACTCGTGATACTTTATTTTATAAATCCCATTGATCTCTTTTCAAAATTACTCATGATACTGATACCATTTTTAATCGGTACATCCGTCAATCTAGCTTCAACAATAACAAAAACAATTTCATGATCACTCCAAATCAAGAATACGGCAGACGAGGACAAACGATACGCGGTTTTGTTATTCACAGACCGGAAGGCAGTTTCGAATCGGCAGAAAGTTGGATCATGAGTCCAAAAAGCCAAGTTTCATATCACGACATGATCGACACAGACGGCACAATAACAAACTTCGTCATGCCGAAAAATACCGCATGGCACGCCGGACTAGTCAAAGACGGAACGGCGGACATTCTAAAATATGGTCCAAACCCAAATTTTTACACAATAGGAATATCACTCGCCGGATTCGCAAAAGACGAGCCAACGCAAGCACAAATAACAGCTTGCGCGAAATTAATATCAACATACGCAGAGAATTTCAATATACAGCTTGACAATAACACAATTATACCCCATCATGACATACGAGCAGACAAACTCTGCCCCGGAGTAAATGTCAGCATACAGACGATTTTGTATCTTGCTTTACTTCCGCAAACATAGAAACTACCTCGGAAACTGCGAGAGAGTAAGTAAAAGAGCGACAGCCCCCTGTCGCTCTTTTACTATTTAATTTGCTTAACCGCTCGAGATCGGTCATAATAGAATTTTTTTAATTTGCCGTTTTTTTCTTGCTTAAATGCTGTTTTAAAAGCAACAGAAGCCTGCTTGTTTAAATCGAGTTGGAAATAACACTCACCAATCAAATTCCACACCGAAGCATTATCTCGAGCCATAGGTTTAAAGGCCTCATCACCAATGTTTTCATCAAAAGAATCAACGAGATATTTAACGGCTTTTTGGTACTCATGTTTTTGAAAATAAATCAAGCCACGCAGTTTTTTAATTTCCCAACGGCCCGGACATTCTTTATCGGCAGACGAGCAAGCTCGCAAAGCACGCCAATAATTACCGAGGGCAAAATGACACAGTACTCTATTAAAATAAACATACCACCTCTCACCTTTCATTATTCCAACTTTAAAATATAGTTTTTGAAGTTTCAATGCACTTTTAAAATCACCCATTGATTGCTTGTGCAAAGCGTAATGAAAAACAGAACGCAAATTGCGCGGGTTTTTCTTTACTTCCTCGCCCATGATCCTTTCAAGCTGATCATTTCTTTGAACATCTCTAATCGTTACGGATTGCTCATCTTGACCACCAATTCTGCCATGCTGAACGACAAAATCAGAATAAACAGCCAAACTCCTACAATTCTGCATTTCATGCACCCTGCCCTCAAATTTAAGCCCTTGGCGATATATTCTTGGATTCCTTATATCAGCACCACCTTCCAATTTTACAGTACAAAGAAGTCCGTCGGCAGGGGTATTTAACATTTGCTCTAAATTTTTATGCTTGATTACAAATTCGTGTCCGTCTAAAAAAAGAAAAAAGTCAGATATAATGCCCTCATGAGCAAAATTCCGGGCCCACGAAAAATCGTCTTTCCAGTCAAAAGTTTTTAAAGTAGTAGCGTATTTTTTTGCAATTTCCAAAGTTTTATCGGTACTGGAATTATCAACGGCAATAACGATCTGATCGACAAAGTCCTTCACCGACAAGATTGCCCTTTCAAGTCCTTTCTCCTCATTTTTTACAACCATAACAAGAGCCAAAGTTTTTTTCGCAGGTTTTGGAATTAACGAGCAATTTGCAAGATTTTTAACAACGAGTTCATTATATAATTTCTCGGGATATTTTGACATTAATTTTTGCATATTAACAGCGAGCAGTTTTCCATATTCAGAAGCGTTATCATTAAAAGTAGCCGAGCCGACATGATAAATAAAAGTGTCCTGTGCAACACCAAGTTTAAAACCGGCAGAAATTGCGCGCAGACAAAAATCGTCATCCTCACAGTTACCGGGCGAAAAGGCCTCATCAAGAAATCCTATTTTTTCAAATACCTCTTTTTTTATTGCAACGCAAAAAAATACAATTCTATGATACGGCATAGATCGGCCACAACTGGCCTTGTAGACAGTTTCAGCCAATTCATTTAATCCAGCAGGCAAAGACAAGCCGGACAAAGTAAGCATTTGCACACCACTAACAGAATTGCAAAGCGGACCAACCAAATCGTAATTTTCTAAATGCACAGAAAGGTGATCCAACCAATTCGGCGAAACAATGGTATCGTTACCCAAAAGCACAATTACATCACCACTAGACTTTTTTATTCCTTGATTACAGGCCTTTGGAAAACCAACATTGTTATCAAGCCTCAAAACAAAATGCTTGCTTTTAAAAGGTTTTTTCGAGCCATTATCTACTATTATTATTTCGTAATCAGTTGTATTTTTCTCTACACTTTCAATACAGGCCCGAGTCAGTTCGGGCTTGTTATAGCACGGAATTATTATTGAATATTTCATTAATTGTTTAAAAAATAAAGTTGATAAATTTTGATACCCACTTAAAAAATCTTTGTCTTGCGTAGTAGCCACTAACACTATTATTGAATATATATTTCATAGATTATTTTTTAATTATTTTTTTATAAATTAACGACCTACGCACGCACATATCAGCATTTTTGCAGGAATACCAAGAAAATCCGCCATTTCTCCGGCAAATTCCTTTATCAAGGAATTTTAAATATTTCCTTGCACCACAATAAATGCACCTTTTTCTTGTCCCATACATACCCAAATTCTATCATGGACAATGTCAACTTGCAAATAAAAAAATAGTCAGATCTGTGGACAATTCCACACAATAAAAAAACTGCCTCTGTCGAGAGAGAGCAGTTCTTTTATTGCACACAAGAGAAAGTTTAAGAAGTAAAACCTGTTCCCATTGCATTAACAGAAGCGGAAGTCCACGCTGTTATATTCAATGTGTAAGGAGTTCCTGTCAAACCATTTGCAATTAGAGCTTGAGCGATCAAATACAATCCAAGAGATTTATTGAAAGTGCCGATCGTAGAATAAGGGAGGACAAAATCAACAATATTAAGGTTAGACGCAAGCGTACCAAAAGCAAGAGATGCGGTGTGAGCCGTCATCGCCGCCATTTGAGCCGCGTAAGCAGTTGTCGAAGTCAAGTAGTGTTTAATCACATACTGAACAAGAAAAGACTGCTTTGAATGAACACCTTTAATAAGTTTAAGAGCTACAAGCTGATTAGCAATAGACTTTCCGACTTGGATTTTACCAACAGCACGACCAACTCCAGCAAGATAAGTTCTATTATTTCCCTGTCCTGTACTCTTTTTGTTATTCGGTATCAACCATTGTCTAACAATGTTTTGACCTTTCAAACCAAAATGCACCATACTGTCCGCAAATTTTCCACTAGCAGAAACTGAAAACATCGGACCCTGTACTTTAGCCATTTTTTTTAAAAAGTTATAGAATTATTAAAATTTTTCTAACGACCTTTGTAACAGATTTAGATTAGAGAGTATTATATAATATAACGAACAATTTTGTCAAGCGACAAAATAGACTTAACGATCCAAAGGCACAGACCAAACATCACCATTTAAAATGTTTAGAATATCGTCATACGAAAAAATGGAAACGCGAGAATCAGAAACAATTTTATCAAAAATATTTTGATCAAATACTTGACCCCAAACAAGCAAACTTTCGTCAACAGAAAGACGAGCAAAAGAATAATCGCAGGAAATATAAAGTCCGGCAATTTCAACAGGCAAAATTATGTAAATTATATCAGAAGGCATAAGCATTATAAATTTTTAAAATTTCAGAGGAAGTCAGACAGCGATTAAAGATCATTACTTCATCAATCAGTCCGTTGAAAAAATAACCGCCGGAATCAAAACGACAACCAAGACCAAGATTGAAGCTACTGGCAAAATTACCAACAAAAGAAAAACCAGATCCAACCCCAACACCATTCAAATAAATATGTATAAGCATTGTAGAAAAATTAACTGTACAAAATAAGTGAGACCAAACATTATTTAGAGGCACACTTGAAAAAACGCGTTGATAAGTTTGTGTAGTATTTGAAAAATTCACAGTCCAAGCACCAGTTCCAAGTTCAATATCAAAACCACGATCCGGCAAAGCATCAGATCCTTTTGAAAAGACCATATCATAACCACCGACAGATTTTGAAGGCTTAACAAAAAGACCAAAAGAGAAATCGGAAGCACCAACATTTAAGAAAGGGTTTTGCGTAACAATAACACGATCATCAACACCATCAAAATAAAGAGCATTACCCATTTTTTTATTTTTACTAACAGCATTAACAGGGCAATTAATAGGATAAGAGGGCAACAAAGTAGCAACATTTCCATTTTTAGAAAGATCAAAAGATTTGTTTTGTGTATTACGATTAAAACTCAAATACAAAACAAGACCAAGATAATTAAAAGGACTGGAAACGGCCTCTTTAAAAAAATAATTGTAACCACTACCTTTAGGCGTTTTTGTTTTAGCCAAATTATTATAAACAAGTTTTTGTGCGGTTGTGAGAGTGGACCAATAAATTCGTATCAAGCGATATAGAGCTTGACAATCGGCTTGTTTTACAGCCGGAAGATTGCGTTTCTGTTTTTTCTGATAGCGAACTTGCTGGCAACTTTTACGATTTGAAAAGGTTACACAAGGCGACATTCCGCCGGAAGCGCTATTTGAAAACAATGGGCCATAAGATTTCATAATATAATTTTTTAGTGAGATTTTAAATATTGAAACATAAATATATTATAACCATACTTATGCGTTCCAATAGCTTTTTTATTATACACCTCTTTTTCTGAAGACGACAGGGCATTCCAAATATTCTTTCCGTCACGAAAAATATTTTGGCGAGCGACTTTTTTCGGCTGTGTCTGATCTGAAGGCTTATAAAATTTCATGCGAACACAGATATTATGGCCCGAACGAGGCGACTTTGCATTTTTTCCTTTATATGGGCGAGGCCTCATCTGATATATTCCGGGTTTTAGATCAGGCAAACAACCACCGCCACGATAAGGAAATTTTGGGTAGATAGTCATATCTCGGCGCAACTTACCTCGCAATGTAAAAGCAATGCCATTTTTTTTTAAATTTATTATTGCCATAGTGTTTTAAAAAAATTATCAAAATCAAGAAAACAGTCAGGACTGTTTAAAATTACAGAAAGCTCTTGATTGATCGTGAACGCATTATTTGTATAATTGTGAGATCCTACAATCACGACAGAATCATCAATGATCATGAGCTTAACATGCACTATACCAGCGACATTCAATTTTTTTACGGCTACACCGACAGATTTTAATTTGGAAAGGATCTCGTCATTACTAATTATCGCCTGCACGGTTACACCTCTTTTTTGGGCACGAACAATGGCCTGATTGAAAAGCTGAACAGAATTACCCGGATCATTTTCATACCATCGCCAATCAAAAACAATAGTTTTTATAGAATTTTTTGCAGAGTCAATAAGAGGTATAACTTTTATAGGAAACTGTTTGCCGATTATAATTTCGTTTATCATGGTGTTTGCGAAAATGTCATGTCATAAATATTTATGGATTCACCGAGCAAAGTGTCCTCGTAATAATTAAAATCAATCAATAACACATCATTAGTTATTAAATCATTTGGTACTAGTGTTCCAAGCAAATCACCGTCAATATATACAGAAACAAGTCCTGTTGTGGATGAAAATTGCATGCGAACAATATAATAATTATCAGGAGAGAAACTAGGCCAAGCTAAATAAATAAGGTGTGTGCCGTCTTTGTTTGCGACATAAAACTTTGCTGTGGCATTATCTATTGTGAGTCCAACCCCTGTTCTGTGAGATATATCTTCTGCGTAACCCATTTGACCTTGAAAATGTCCGAAGGGCGTTTCTAACATAAAAAACGAGAATTGAAATAAAAAATCTTTGCTGAAATTAAATTGTAACGATGTGGGCTCTCCGTCGAGATCAACTGCACATGAGTTTGTGTTTCCGGTAGCACTTACGGCCAAAGCAAAACCGGGGAATTTAAAAGTAGGCGAGTGATATGTATAAAAAACAGAGGGGTTT
>CAIWVT010000501.1 GCA_903916135.1 uncultured bacterium | reverse complement strand
ATGCGAACTACTAGTTCGCATATCCAATTTAGAGTTCGCATATACACGTGTTAGGCGGCATAGTAAAAAAAAGAAAACGCCTTTATTTATAGACACTTAGACATAAAATCTATTTTGGGAATATCACATCATAATAACTAGAAAGAAACAACATACAAAACATGAAAATAAACAAAAGAAACAACTTATTAATTGCGCTTGCCGCAATGTTTGTATCATCGGTACAAAGTCAGAATATTAGCTACGGAGTTATAGTTGGTGCAGACATTACGAATATGTATTTAAAACCTGTTCCTTCTTCAAATTACAATGGAATGTATTCACCTGTATTTAGTTATAATATGAATGGATTTGTGTCATACAAAAGCAACTTTTTTCTCGGTCTTAGTATTGAACCTGGTTTTATCCGAAAAGGTGGTGTCCAACTTTTCGATTACCTGAACAGCCAGTCTCAGCCAGTCTCAGCCAGTAAATCGCAAAGTAATCGCATCGATTAATTCAATACAATTACCTATACTACTAGACTTCCATCTAAATAACAGACTTTATATTTCAGCAGGTGTTGAAATAGAATACAGACTATCACAAAAAGCCATAATGTCAGATGAAGCTACAACAAATCATATTTTTGCAGGCTCAGTTCCCTTATATGTCGTAAGAGGAACTGGTCTAAATACAAATGCCGATGACATAATTCCAGATAGCAATTATCCTTCGGTATATTATTCGGGTTTAGCAGGGTTACAATATAAAATCAATCACTGCCGAACGAAAGTTTTCTAAAAAAGTTGACTTTGTTATTTAAGTATTTTATTTTCAACATATTACGAAAATAAATCAGGCATAACACAGAATTTATCTTGGTCAAATAATGTTTTGTCTGGTAATTTTTCTACTTTATGAACCTTACCGTTAATGCTGCACAGGTAGTCAAAAGACAAATAATGCAGCAAACAAATCCGTACTTTCTCACAGAAATTACTAAACGCTGTTTTGTTTTTACAATATACCCTACGAATTAGCTCCAACAGCAAGTAAACTATCATAGCAATATAGATTTGGGATTTTACGGCATTCTCACTTGTTCCCAAAAAGGTTTTAATCTGCAGATTTTGTTTCATCAACTTGAAGAATATCTCAATATCCCAACGTTTCTTATAAAGGTCGGCTATGGTTATTGCTTGCCAATCTATTTGATTGGTAATAAGGTGAATTACCTTATTCTCATCTTCTTTATAAACGGTTACTAACCTGAATATCTGACCTTCAAGTCCAGCTTTCTTAGCATCTTTGCTTGTGAATTTTATCAATTCATCTTTCAAGATATTTTGGTCTCTGTCATCCGGCAAATCTAATTCCTTGATACTTTCGTATAGTATATTGCTTTTTAGACGGGTTACAAAAATGTTTTTAGCATCATTTCGTCTTTTAAATAGCTCAAAATCAAAGTAAGCCCTATCTTCAACTATAATAGTTCCCTTAGGGAAGATTTGACTAATTAATCCTTTGCTGTCATGCAACTTTGCATCAGTTATGTTGATATAATCAGGCAATCCAAGCGTGTCATCCCAAACGGTGTGGATTTTTAACCCACCTTTAGCTGTTCGGAACTTTGCCCACTCAAAAAGATTCAAACATAAGCTCACAGTAGAGCTATCAATCAGTTTTATGGTTTCTTTTTTAACCTCTTCAATTACTGCTCTATCTCGATGGTCGGTTAATGTGCGTCCATAATGCTTAATCAGTTGATAATAAATATCTTCGAATACTCGATAATCTCTATTCTTATTACCATCGCTCATTGTTGACTTAACTGGATTCTGGTTTAATCCTAAATCCACTAAAAAGGTGCTACTGATTGATAATCCACAACTTATGTCTGATAAGGTATAGCACTTACCTAGCTGTCCGAAACTTAATGCCACTAATTGATCGTAGGTCTTGTATTTATGGCAACCTTTGTCGCTATGAAATTTTCGAATTGAATTAAGAAGTATAAATCTTGGAATTAAATCTAAAACTTGTCGGATGACGGGTTTTTTGTTATTTTTGCTGCGCCTGTGGAGTTTCATTATTTCTGTATGTTTTGAATCGACTACAAAAATATGAGATTCTCAGGCATTTTTTATTTTTAAAGTTTCGGATAGTTGTGAT
>CAIWVT010000500.1 GCA_903916135.1 uncultured bacterium | reverse complement strand
TACGGTATCTGTAATAGTCCAATAAATTGTACTATAACAGCTACTCTATCGGCATTATACCAAATTGAGTTTGGACTAAAACTTAATATGTAATGGTATAATTTCTTCCTTTTCCTTTTTATAGGTTGCAATTTTTTCTTCATACTTTTTTAAAATTCCGTCCTCGTCTGCTATGTTTTGCAGCTTTAATAGTTCCAGTGAATTTTCTGCGATAGCTTGTTTTGTGCTTTTAGCCTGAAAATAAGACCATGAATCCAAGCTTTTTGCTTGCGCCTGTTGCATGGATTGAACAATGTTGCCATCTTTTACATTGCAAAGTGCCATAAAAGTTGCCGTTATAGCAACAAAAAGTGCCACTCTTGAATTGATGTTGCTTTAACTTCCTTGTTCTACTACTTCTTGAATACTATCTGCTATTTCCATCTTAATTATTGATTTTTAAATTGTTTGTGTGATTATAAAATTTATCATTACAGGGGAAAGTGGAGCTGACGGGACTCGAACCCGCTGCCTTTTCGTTGCGAACGAAATGCTCTTCCAATTGAGCTACAGCCCCATGTAAACATGCTGTCTTTTTACTCATTTCATTGTCTCCCGCTCGAACCAAGTAGTTGCAAACTACCTTTTACTAAGTTCGAAGTTGCAAACTTCGAACAACTGATTAAATTGTTTTATTGCTTAATTGTTAGATGCTAACATAGTCTTTTTATTAGGCACAGCCTAAAATTCTTTTATAAATTTCCTCACCGCAACTCCTTTTTCTGTTTTCACCTTCACTACATATACTCCACAGGGCAATGTAGAAACGTCTATATTTGTTTTACTATAGGTAGATATCAGCGTTCTTATTAGCTGTCCTTCGATGCTTGAGATTTCCGTTAGTGATGATATTGGGGATTCTATAGTTATATTATCGGTTGCCGGATTTGGATAAACCACTATAGTGCTTTCATTTGTATTTGTTTCTGCTATTCCAACTGTCGAAGGTTCGAAGAATGCAGTAATGCCAAATTGTCCGTTGAATGCCACACTGGCTAATGTGTTCCAGCCTCCCATTTGCAACTGCCATTGCCTGTCAACAGCCACACTGCTGTTTGGAGAATTATCAATACCCAATCCGAACCAGCCAATGGTCTGGGTTACGCCAACATACATATCCCCTGAATTTATGCTTATATTGGCGGATGAGAGATCACAATATGCTTCGTAAGTTTGATTGGCAATACCACCCGCAGCAGGATTTGCAAAAGCTGTCGGGCTTAAATATATCGGCGATACTCCGCCCAAAGCCGTCCCTGACGGATCGGACCAGGCTCTCCATTTGAAGGTAGAATTGGCATCGGCATTGCGAAAATAAGCGCGAACAGCGCAAAGTTGTGCGGGATAGTAGGCGGGAGTAAAGCGCACAAAAAGACTGAAATGATCGCCGCTTAGGGACGCGCCTAATTGCGATTCCATGACGGCATCGTGGTAAAGAATGCTGTCGCACTGCGCCACGGCGTTGATGGCAGGAAAAGAAAAGACACAAAACAGTAGTAAGAATTTCAGTGTTTTCATTTTATGGATTGTTTAATGTTTAAAGTTTACGTTACGGCTTGAAAAACAATCGTACATAAATTATTGTTTTTGCAAAGATACCAATTTACTTTGTTATTAAGCACAACCTAAAAAAGGTTAAGTTGTTTTATTGCTAAATTGTTTAATGCTTACATTGATTTTTTATTATGCACAGCTTAAAGTATATTAGGACGAAGGCAGGAACGTCAGCCCAACGTGTTAATCTGATAGATTAAATGTAGTTCGCACATCTTCATATTTATTCCAATTGACATTGGGATGAATTTGTTGGATACCGCTAGCAATGCAAACTACTTTAAATGTTGTTGGACCATCATCCGATGTTTGTGTGTCATCAGTATCAAATTTCCAAATTATTATTTGACCTAAATAATGAACAGGTGTGTAAACTGATGTAATAGTTGCCGTGTAAGTAATTGTTAATGGAAGTGCATTCCAACCTGGACTATTCTGCATATATACTTCAACGGCACCAGAATCTACAATTGCTTGAGTTATATTTGGATCGTAAATAGTACAGTAATAACCCGGAAAACTCTGTGTCCAACTAACCGTGTATTGGTTGGACTTGACATTTGCATTGCCATTTGTGCCATTTGCACCTGATGGTCCTTGGGGACCTGCTTCTTTTTTACAAGAAATAAATAATGCTGCTAGTAAAGCTGCGAAAATTAAGTTTTTCATTTTTCATTTGTTTTAATAAGAAGCCTTACATGAAGTACTGCTTCTATGGTTCGTTTAATTTTTTTACAAAGATATAGAATGTTCTTCAAAACAAAATTACAAAATAATTCAATCCAAGAAATATTTATTTTATTGGATGCTTGAATTGTTCTATTGTTTTGCTCATCAAATTATTACTTTCATAACGATGATTACCTCCGGAATCCTTTACTTTATTAGGTTATCCCTGATTGATAAAGTAATAAAGTTTAAGAATCAGTGTCAACTTTTGTTTTGTTACCAAAGTAATAAAGTTTTTTGCTGTGTTCTTAAGCTATAAGGGGATAGATAGAACTGAGGTTGGAACATCAGAACAAAAAGGTTAAATTGTTTTATTGCTTAATTGTTTAATGCTTATCATTGTTGTCCGGTTAAATAATATTTCGTCCCTACGGGACTTAGGAAACCGTGTATTAAAATTTTCTATAAACATTAAATCCCTACGGGATAATGGATTTCAGCGTGCAAGCAAGTCCCGTAGGGACAAAATATTTATAGAAAAAGAAACCCTCACAACAATAAGTCCCGTAGGGACGAAATACAACTGAAACATAATCGCTGTAAGGAATTGAAATGGATAAAAATTATTTTCCTCGGACAACAATGAATGCTTATATTGGTTTTTTATTAGGCACAGCCTAAAGGAATATACAGGACTGAGGTTGGAACCTCAGCCCAACGGGGTATCATGAAGTCAATTTATTTAATTACCCCATCTCTTCTTCAGACCACGGGGTCCTGTTTTGCTAATGTATTCAATCAGATTTTCCCATTCTTTTTGAACAGATTCAAATTCTTTTATAAAATTTTTTACTATGATGTTTTGCTCTGTCCAATAGGTGTATTGTTGGTTGAGTTTTTCAGTAAACGGGGTCCAATCCTCCGACATAATACCTGTGCTTAGGGTAAATCGCTGATGGTTGTGATAAAGCTCGATGAAAAACTTTTGAAAAAACGTTACGTCTGCGCTTATTTTACGAGCGTTGGCTTCAAATTCTTTGAGTGTGATATGCCACTGCATCATGCCCTGATTGGCATCAATTATTTTTTTTTCAAGCGGCAGGGCTATTTCCTCATATTTTGCTAATAAATCTTTTCGATAACCGGCTAACATTTCGTTTTCATTTTCGGGGTTTTGCATCATGCGGGCATCTCTTAGCACTATATCAAATTCTCTTTTTATTTGAGGGATTACCTCACGTGCTTGTTTAAATTTTTCTTGCAGCATAGGTATTTGTGCCAGCACATCCGTATGGAGTTGGATGCACAGGGCAATATCTATGTGCAGTTGGAAATAGTGCTCTATTATTTCATATTCATACGGAGTAAGCGGCTTCATTTTTGGGAATAATTCTGCTACCAGCCTAATCATTTCTGTTGGATTTTCCAAAGCCGCTTGATAACCGCTGTGCGCCAGCAATTGTTTGTCGAATTCCTGCTCGACTTTTCGGGTAGGTCTTTTATCTACTTTTAAACCAATCGTAAAAGATCGGAAGGCAGGAGGATAATTGAGAGGAACGGTGAAGATGTTCCTTAGTACTTGGATTTGTAATTCTTCACTGTTCTTTTCTTCTTCATTTAAATTCTGTTTCATATTCTTAGTTATTTGAGGTGATTATTTGCTGTTTTCTTCGCCTTGTTTAACGGGTAGGGTATTGCCGCAGTGCCGCCCGCTCGAATGTTTCAAGCTACTACAAAACTT
>CAIWVT010000499.1 GCA_903916135.1 uncultured bacterium | reverse complement strand
GATTGCTTTTTCAGTTGCTATTTGGAAGGTTAATATATTTTTCAAAGAAAAGTTTTGTGTCTGGGCAAAGTTCCCCGCCTTTTGCTAGCTTTTCAACTTCCTCTTTTGTCGCCCATTTAATTTTACTTCCTTCTTCAAGGTTGAGCTTAATTTTTTCGTCCCAATTAACTAGATACACTTTTGCAAAGTAGGAGGTTATTTCAGATTTATAATCAAAATCAAAAATAAGTTTTAATGGGGCTATAATTCCTAATTCTTCGGATAATTCCCTTTTTGCAGCAGTTTTGTAAGTTTCTCCGACAGGAACTCCGCCTCCAGCGCCAATTATCCACATTAATGGAAAGACTTTTTTATTTTTGCTTCTTTGTACTGCAAGAAAATGTCCTTTTTTGTTTTGTACAATAATAAGGGCTGCCTTGTGTCGGAGTCCGTTTTCACGTATCTCTTCTCTTGGGGCAATTCTAATAACTTTTTTCAAATCATAAACATCTTGGTATCTGATGTGTCGTTCGTCCGGTCGTGGATGAACTGTGATGCCTTGCGCACCAAAACGCTCGCAGTCGCAAGCTGTTTTAATTAGGTCGGGTAGGTTTGCGCCTCGTGCATTTCGAAGCGTTGCTATTTTGTTGATATTCACACTAAGTTTTGTCATACGAAAAAATTATGCTGCAAAGATAAAAAATGCAGCGTTATAATGAAAAATAAATATAGTTTTGCACCAATATTTTTCTAAAAATGAAGTTTTATGTCTGTTTGTAAAAAAATTCATGTATGTTTGTAAAAATTATTAAAACACTATGCTTGCGAAACATTTAATGACCGATGCCGTAATTCCTCTTCACACCTCTGATGTGGGGTCGTATGCATTAAAATTAATGGATGAACAAAAACTCAATCATTTGCCCATAGTGAATAATGTGGAGTTTTTGGGATTAATTTCGGAAAATGATATTTATGCCGAAAACAATCTCGAAGAATCTATTGGCAACCATAAGCTTTCTCTTTCGAATTCTTTTGTGGATCAGTATCAACATGTTTTTGAGGTAATGTACTTAGCAACCGAATTGAATCTTTCGGTGATTCCTGTTGTTGATAAAAACAATCGTTATTTAGGTTCCATCACGATTCAAAATCTTATTGAAAAGTTTTCGGAAACAGCATCCATTCAAAATCCGGGAGGAATAATAATTGTGGAACGCAACGAAAACGATTATTCTCTTCAGGAAATTGCGTCTATCGTTGAATCGAACGATGCGAAAATATTGAACTGCTATGTGAGCAGCTTTCCCGATTCAACAAAATTAGAAGTTACATTGAAAATAAATAGAATGAATATATATTCCGTATTACAAACCTTTGAAAGATATGGATACACTATTGTTGCCAGTTTTACAGAATCAGAATACGATAGCGATTTGCAAGATCGTTATGACTCGTTAATGAATTATCTTAATATATAAATATTTTTCTATGAAAATAGCCCTTTTCGCGACATATTTTTCAGAAGAACATGAAGAATATTACATGGAGTTGCTTGGCAGACTCAGCTATCATAATTTTACTATCACTATCTATAGACCGTTTTACGAACAATTGGTTCAAAAGCATTTGGTGAGCCTCGACACAGAAACTTTTGAAAATCATGAGGAACTAAAGAATGGCGTAGATTATTTGTTTAGTATTGGAGGTGATGGCACCTTGCTGAAAACAATAAGTTTGATAAAAGATTCGGAAATTCCCATTTTAGGATTTAACACGGGCAGATTGGGGTTTTTATCAAGTATTTCAAAAGATGAAATTTCGGAAGCAATCACAAACATTTTAGAGAATAGATTTATTATTGAAAGACGTTCCTTAATTAAAATAGAAACGCCCCCCAATCTGTTTGGAGAGAATAATTTTGCGTTAAATGAA
The DNA here is from genome assembly GCA_903916135.1 of uncultured bacterium. Classification (GTDB taxonomy): domain Bacteria; phylum Bacteroidota; class Bacteroidia; order Bacteroidales; family CAIWKO01; genus CAIWKO01. The sequence continues at coordinate 531 of CAIWVT010000499.1, read as the reverse complement.
ATCACGGTGCATAAGCGAGATTCTTCATCCATGCTACATATACATGCATATATTAATAATGTTTTTTTAAACACCTATTGGGCAGATGGATTAATAGTATCAACCCCAACTGGCTCCACCGCATATTCTTTGAGCTGTGGAGGACCTATACTCACTCCTGATTCTGCAAATTTTATCATCACACCAATTGCTATTCATAATTTGACTGTCCGACCTATTGTTGTGCCCGATAATGTTACTATAAAATTGAAAATAGAAGGAAGAATTGATAACTATTTGGTTACTTTGGATTCGAATAACGTGGTTACAAGCTCCTCTATCGAATTGGAAATTAAAAAAGAAAACTTCCACATTAACCTTGTGAATTTTCCCAGCAAACCTTTTTTCTCAACTATCAGAGAAAAACTTATGTGGGGCTGGGACAAACGAAACTAAAGAAATCTGGAATTAGCTTTATAATTTTAATTTATATTCATTTTTTCTCTACTTTTGTACTTTGAGGCAAATTATAAAAACAGTAAGACTATTTGT
>CAIWVT010000498.1 GCA_903916135.1 uncultured bacterium | reverse complement strand
GGTTCACATGCTTCGTAAATCGACTATGAAGCAACAACCGCACAGATGTCCATCTCAATGCGTCTCATGCTGCAATGAGCGTTAGTTGTATTGGCAAGTCCGTGTTTGAGGCCTAAAACACCGGAAACGTTCGACAGCATCTGGTTCACGAGAGGTATCACCATTGTCAAAATGCGGGATAGTCAGTTGTCTTTGAGAATTAATTGTCTTATCCCAACTTGCGCTTTTTATCTCAAGAAATGATAAAAAACGAAGAAATATTATACTATTTTTCGCAGAACATCTCGTTTTTAGCTCAATATCAGCACTTTTATAAAAACATGCGAGCAGAGTGCAGTTGTGTTCCCCCAACGGTCTTGACGCTGAAACGTGCGGTTTGTATATTGAATCTGTGTTTATATCGAAACCACATATGGAAAGTATAGACAAGAACAATAATTTTTTGACGATGAATAAATGCAGGAATCCACACACCAGAATCCTAAATTTCTAAAATAGATACCGTTCCATATGAAATAATTTGTGTGGCCTCCATCAACAAGTTCAATTTATTAACAAGTTGATTTATAGACGGTTATAAGACTCGGGGCGCAAGTTGGGTTAAGCTCTAACTCCGACATAGTTTTACGTAATAGAAATTTTCAATTTTTTAAGAAGCGTTTGGGTTTTGGAGATACTGCTTATCCCTTTCGGTCAAGTTCATTTTACCATTTCATTAAAAGGTTGTGGAGGAGTCTCTACAGCTTGTTGCATTAATCGATAAAACAACTTTCCTCTATATGTCGACATTTTTCTATTGAAACGAAAAGCAAACTCATCAAGATAATAAGGCAAATGTTTTGGTGAGACGTTTCCTTGATGAGTCCCATTCAGCCAACGCTTTACAAGCGAATCAACCATGTGTACGTGAGGCAATAGCTCATGAGCTTCTTGCCCACTTCCAGAAATTATTTTCTTCTCATACCTATAGCTCTTGGATTCAGATAAAAAGTTATAGCCGCTCCATCCATCAGTAATAACAAGACTTCCGTGTTCAATATACTCTTCAATAAATTCTTTAAGTTGAGATCCAGATGCTTCGTCTATGCATCTAAATCGAACTCTGCCTATTTGTTTCCCGATACACTCTGCAGCAACAATAACCAGCGTCTTTGTCTCGGCACCCCTGCCTTGCCTGCCCTTTCCAGTTTCTTTTCCGCCAATATAGGTTTCATCAACTTCTATCTCACCTTTGAGTTTATCTCTTTCGGGACGAACCATCGCTCTTCGAAGTTTATGCAGCCAAGTCCATGCGGTTTCATATGACCCAAAACCCATAAAGTCCATCAGATTGTATGCGCTGGCACCGGTCTTTTGTGCCACAACCCACCACATTATGTGAAACCAGAGCATTAAAGGTTTTCTTGTGCCATGAAAGATTGTACCGCCTGTAACCGAAGCTTGATATCCGCAAGCGGAACAGTGAATCAATTTTTGCTCTGTCAGCCAGTATTTATCTTTACCACTGCATCTGGGACACACGAAACCATTTGGCCACCTTATAGTAAAGACATAATTCCAGCAGTCTTCCTCGCTCTTGAATTGTGCAAGAAATTCTTGAAAATCTTTCGGATATTGTTCGTTATTACTCATGCTACAAAGTTACAACTTTTACTTGACCGAAAGGGATAAGCAGCTATATTATAATGAGATCGTTCCCAACACCGCGTATGTGAAAATTGGTTTCAGCAGCCACCATATTATTAATGGCGTAAAATATATAATTCATGGAATGTGGGCGTTGTTTCCTTTTTCGATATTCGCTTTGGTTTTTGTCGTTGCGTCCATTTTTTCTCCACGGAAGCGTAGCGCAGGCATTCCATTACTTATAATATCCG
>CAIWVT010000497.1 GCA_903916135.1 uncultured bacterium | reverse complement strand
CAAAATCCAACAAAGCGTCCACCCCCTCGCGTTCCTATTTTTTACATTGCATTCATGTAGGGACATGCCATGGCATGTCCCTACCATTTGCCATTTCCCAACGCCACGCCCCACCCTCATCTATCAAAATCAAATAATACTACCGATACGGTATCTGAATTAGTCCAACCATGACACTTGTGTGTACGGGACAGGGAAATTGAACTATAACAGCTACTCTATCGGCATTATACCAGATTGATTTTGGACTACAATATAATATGAAATGGTATTATTATCTAATCAATAGTTTACTAAAAATCACCAAAGGATTTTTACCACAAGGGACACTATGGATAGCACAAAGAGCACAATGAACTCCTAACAATAGAACAATTCAACAATAGAACAATTCAACAATAGAACAATAGAACCTATTCAACAATAGGCGGTTCGATGTTGATGGCGTCGAGGGCGGCGTTGAGTTCGTTTTCGTTGTTGGGGTTAATGGTGATGTTGGTTTGGAAGATGTCGAAACCGTGGGCGATTACACGCATCGAGGAGCATTGTTTGGGGATACTATCTTTGACCCAAATGCCAAATTCGTTGGCAACGATAGGCGTTTCTATGCCTTCCAAAAAAATTAGCGCATAGGGTATGCCTTGTCCGTTGGCTTTGTTGTATGCCTTGCCATGAGCGTTACCGCACAATCTTACTTCCTTCACTTTTTGGAGTTTGAACACCAATTTTGTCACTTTTCCGTCTTGCACCGCTATTTCGGATTTGGAAACCGAAACATAGGTTTTGTGTTCGGCTTTTAAAGTCCAATTGCCAGGCTCTAAGCTCCTAAAGCGTGCCGTGCCTTTTCTAGTGCTGCTTTTAGTGATAGTTTGCGTGCCATTGGTCAGGGTGACTTTGATTCTTTGCCGTGGAACTCCCGTCACGTCATCTAAAAAGAGCGCTATCAGAGAAACATGACGTGTACCACTCGTTTCACCCACTTTGATAAATTGATTAAACGTTCCCAACAAATCGGGCAAATAGGAACCAATCAACATGCCTTTATACACATTAATAGCATCCAATTCATCCAATAAGCCGGGGATTAGGTCAGTGCCTTTTGATTTTTTCACCCCCACCAATTCGGTAGGCTTTTCCTTGATGGTTTGATATGCCAATATAGCAGCACTCATTTCATCAATATTATCTTCGGAGATATTGGTCAAATCGCCCAAATTATCATGCACTATTTTTTTCATCTTTAAAGCTCTTTCATTAGCTTCAAGGTCATCTGCAAATAAGAAATAAGTAATTGGTTTCTTTAAAGATTCTTCTAATTCAAATTTAGTTAGCATGTTAGCTTTTACGGCACCTCTCATGATGAATTTATGCACCACTTCGCTCATATTGATTTTTGCGCTTGATTTGGTGGGCGTGGAAGCAGTTACATCCGTAGTTTGTTCATCTAAGGCAGCAACTACTTTCAACATGCCTGTCTGGTATTTGCTTTGATAAAATGCATATTCAAGTACGCCTGCCAATGGCGTAGCATATAAGGTGTCGAAGTCTAAGCCTCTGATGAGGGCTGCCCAACGCAATTTTTGTCTTGCGGTCATACTAATACATTTTAAATCATTACTAAGTAAATTGTTATGTTTTATTAGCTGTGATGAGGAGTCTAAAAGTTGACTGTAAGCGACTCAAAGTTTACTGCAAGCGACTCAAAGTTGATTGTAAGCGACTCAAAGTTGATTGTAAGCGACTCAAAGTTT
>CAIWVT010000496.1 GCA_903916135.1 uncultured bacterium | reverse complement strand
TAATGATAATGGATATCCTGAACTCACAGACGAGATACCGGCCAAAACAAACAATGTTGATGATATAGAGCCTCAAATACTTTACAATCTCCTATATAACTCTTTTTAACTATTTGAAATACAATACCATTATTTAGTCAAATTTATGCCGCTTGCCTTAAACGGGCTAATTGTTTTTCAAGTTTTTTAATTTTTTCTTCTTTGAATCTTTCTTGATTATCAATCATCATTCCCGGATTGTAACTTGTTTTTTTCAACAACATGGTGTAAATGATTCTCGATAGTTTATGCGCAGTAGTTAAAGCTGCGCCTCTTCCTCCCAGCCTCGCTCGCATTCTGCGATAGTAATCGCCAATTGGAGTTTTGTTGATTGATAAACTGGAGGCAGCTTGTCTTAAATATTGTCCTGCTTTATTGCTTTTCTTCATCATTTTACTGCTGATGATCTTTCCTCCGGTGATTTTTGTGTTTGGAGTAAGATTGAGCCAAGCTGCAAAGTGTTTAGCGCTATTCCATTTACTCATATCTACACCTACTTCTGAAATAAATCCCAATGCCGTTACCTCACTTATCCCTGGTATCATACACAAATCGACTCCAGCTATTGCAATCAATAAAGGAGAAATTGCAAAATCAAATTGATTTTTTTTGGATTTCACTTTTTTTTTAAGCATTTCTTCCAAACTTGTAATGTCTCCTTCTTGTATTATTGCAACTTGCTTTAATAATTGCTGTTTGATTTTTTCTTCACAATTCTTGATCTGTTTTTGATGAAATTCGTAATTTTCAACAGCTTGTTCTAACATAAATAAATATTCCTCTTTCCAAATCCCTTGCAATGACTTGATTATTTCCTCTTGCGAAGCTTTAATTCTTGAGTCGCACAGGGTAGCCAAAATTTGAGGATCCTTTTCCCCTGCGATAATCGCTTTCACCATGTCCATCCCTGTTTTACCTAGAATATCGCTTATAACAGTTTGAATTTTAATATTCATGAGCTCAAGCGCTTTTTGCATTCGTCTAACTGCATCTGTGCCCAATAGGATTAAATTTTTTCGCTGGCGGGTGTAACTCCTTAGCAAACGAATTTCATTGTCTGGTTGAAAACTTTTCTGCAACAGACCACAAGTATGCAGCTTTTGAATCCATATAGAATCTGTGTCATCTTTCTTTCGCCCTGTAACATTTTTTACGTGTTTTGCATTGACTAAGTAAGGCTCTATTCCTGCTTCCTCAAGCATGATGTAAAGGGGCAACCAGTACACACCCGTACTTTCCATGGCGGCGGTGGTAATTCCATTGCTTTTCAAATAATCCACGATTTCGTTTAAATCGCATGTAAATGCCGAAGTGGTTTTTACTTCGTGCCCACCATTACCATCGTTGATGGCAATACAGTGGAGGGTGTCTCCAATATCAATTCCTGCTGCAAAATGGTTAAACACAGGCAACCCACTTCCCATTTTAATTACTCCTTTGTTTACTTTTTCTTTTTTCATAACTTTGCTTTTGCTTACTTTTTTTACTTAAAAGTAAAAGCAATACATAAGAGTACTTATATTCTGAAATTGATCTCCTATACGGTGTTTAAGTAGTAAGTATTACTTAACAGCCAATTGAAATTTCAAGAAGTACCCCGAACCAAACTATTTGCAGGAATGTGACTTCCAAGAAAAAACTGGTTTCTTATGTGTTGCTTTTTTTTCAAAGTTATCTGTTTTGAAGTTGGGGTTCACCACTCCAGAAGACTATTTGGTAAGACAGATTCCCAAGTTCATTTCTGAACTTCCAAACTTTCGACATTATTTTGTCATAGTTTTTGTTCGGGAGATACCATTTATAATGTCCTTCGGTGAGATTGTTGAG
>CAIWVT010000495.1 GCA_903916135.1 uncultured bacterium | reverse complement strand
TTCAGAATTATCTGGGGACGTAAAGCGAGTTGAAACATATTCCATATTGTAGCTAAAGAGAAACTTTTTGTAGATGGCTGTAATTGTCAAGTTTGAATTTATTTCAGGAGTGTAAATCAACTGTTGTCCAATGGCAGTTGGGTTGTTACTTTTTTGAGTTGTTGCTTTGACGTAGGCAAATTTAGGATTAACTGTCAGCATACATTTTGAAATAACGAAATCCAGACCAACACTGGCTTCTACTCCCCTACTCCACACGGATTGGATATTTTGAGGCGACGAAAATGTAGAACTAGGCAGCCAAACAATCCAATTCTGAATATTGTTGTTGTATGCCGAAAGGGTATAATTCAAACGGGTTTTATCCCACAACATCGTATGTTTAATGCCAATTTCTTCAGCATATCCATTTTCAGGTTTTAAATTGGAATTACCGCCCGGAAACCAAAACAAGTCGTTAAGCGTGGGGATGCGATAGTTGCGGCTTCCATTTATATATAAAAATAATTCTTTGAAGAGTCGAATATCTATGGCAAGAGATGGCAATAAAGGCACCAAACCTGTATTGGTATATTCTTCGCGCAAAGCAAAGTTTAATCTCCAATTGTCCTTTTTATTGCTTGCTGAATAGGATATAAAAGCGGAAATTTCTTGCTGCGATTGTTTGTGGGCGTAATAATCGCAATAGCCAAACGTATAGGTATAATGCATTCCGATATTCATCGTATGATACGGAAATAACTTTAAGTATATCTCACTTTCAGAAACTGAGGCAGTGGTTCCGCTGGCAGAGTTGATTTGTTTGTCAGAATCTTCATATTTATAAGTATCTATCAGCACAGCAGTGCGGACAAAGAGTTTATAGTTTCGACCCTTGTTCACCCATTCTAAGGCAGAGCGCAGAAAGTCATCATTTTGACTTGTGTGCGCAAACTCTTGCGTCATCAATAAAGGAATCTGTCGTTGGCTTTGTTGTAGCCAAATGCGAAGGCTTAATTGGTTTTTATCGTTGATTTTATATGCATTTTCGGAAATTATGCCATAACCACACAATTCCGAATTGCTTTGTCTGACTTTTGGTGTACCATATTTTGCAGTGTTGATAAATGGAAAATCATTTTTGGCTTGGTGATAAAAGGCTTTTAAGGAGAAAGCCGTTTTTTTATTACTGTATCCTAACTTTAGATTCGTAGCATAGTTTCCGAAACTTCCATATATCCCGCCAAGGGAAAGGTCTATGCCTTTGTTAAACTCAGGCTCGTTGGATAGATGAATGGCTCCGCCAATAGCACCGCTGCCATTCAATGCTGCCATGCCATTATATTGTATTGAAATGCTATTTATAAAATTGACCGGTATCAAAGAAATATCCATGCCACCATTCATAGGGTTTTGAATGTTGAACCCGTTCCAAAGCACTGCGGTGTGTGAAGTCCCTGTGCCGCGAATGGATACGGAGCTTAATCCTGAAATGCCATTGGATTTTATATAAAGTGCACTTCGTTGCGAGAGGATATCACTTAGGGTGCCATTTTGAAACATGCGAAGAGAGTTGGTATCCATTTTTTCAATCTTTACGCCACTTACCGTATGAGAAAAACGGTCGCTGCTCACTTCAACAGGTGACAGTTGATGTACGCTATCCTCAATATGATGCTGCGCATAACCTTGTTTGCAAAGCAACAACAGAAACATGAGACCGATAAACCTAAAACTATAATGCACCATTATAAAATTTAATACATAAATTGCATCATAATAAAGCCAAAGAGAAAACAAATAGATATAAAAGAAGATTACCTATCCAAGCCTTTTTCCCCGAAAGCTTTACATGATTATAAATAAATTGGCAGGTCTTCTGACTTACTCCCCTTTTGTGTGTCTTCCCATTCTATTTTAGAGCAGTGACCAAGGTTACACAAAAAGTTTTATTAGAGTTTACAGCAGCGGGTACTGCTCAGGATTTACACCTGATTCCCTTACACCATATAAAAAAGTTTTATACGGCTACCATTTCGGCAACAAAGGTAAGCATTTTAATAAGATGGTGATTGATTTTTAAAATAAATATTCGACAAAAGATTGTCCATTAGTTATCGGACACGGACTTTTTGACCTATTTGCAATATGCTTTTTGCTGTCAAACCGTTTAATTTGCATATAGAAGACACCGATGTGCCATATCTACCTGCAATGGCACCTAAGGTGTCGCCTTTCTTCACATAATGATAGTTGCTCGTGCTCTTGTAGGCGGTGGTTCCCGAAGTTGAAGTCTTGACAGTAGAAGTTGTTTTTGAATACGTGGGTTTCGTGTTTTTCTTTTCAAAGGTCTTGCTGGTTACATAGAGGGTATCTTTAAGCAATTTGAATTTATCGAAATCAACGACTTTATGTGGATTCATAGGTGTTCCAAGATAGCGTATTTCATAATGAAGATGCGGACCTGTGGAACGTCCGGTGCTGCCACCATAGCCCAACAATTGACCTGCTTTGACCAATTGATTTTCGTGAACGCGCGAACCAGATAAATGCCCATAAACAGTTTCAAGACCGTTGAAATGTCGCACCACAATCACATTGCCATAGCCTTTATGATAGCGCGAAACGCGAACCATGCCATCGAAAGCACATTTGACGCTGTCGCCAACATCCAAGTCTAAGTCTATACCATAATGAAAACGGCGATGGCGAAAACCGTATTCCGAGTTTATTCTTCCTTTTACGGGTTGTGCATAGAAATTTGTTTTATTGTCGCACAACACGATGATGGTAGTGTCGGTTTTGGTGGAGAAATCAACTTTGGGATAATAAATGCCGTCATTGTCCCACGATTCGTACAATTCGTTGGCAGGAAAATAATCGGATAAAGAGTCGGTAACATCATAGAAATTTGAACGCAAGTCAATGCTGTCGTTTGCACTTTCGATAATTTCGAATGTCTGCTCATTGGCCTGTTGGCCAAAAGCAACATTGGATATTATGGCGATTATACCAACAGTAAACAAGACAACTTTTGTAATTGTTCGTAGCATTAAATTTCAAACCCTTTTATAAAACAATGTATTAACCCTTATTGAATTCATTTTTTCACACATCGAAGTTTAGCTGTGATGAAAACACATCCACAAAATTACTCATTTCTGCGGAATACAACGGGTTTTTTTTTCAATTATTTTTTAACATTTTCAGAAAATGTTTGTTATTTATGGTGATAAATCAAAAAAGGCTTGCCTCGGTTTGGGGCAAGCCTTTTTTATGCGGATTTGTTTTTTTAACAGGCACAGCCTGTTGATATTTTTTGACTAAGGTGGAACATACGTTTAACCTTCGTCCAACAGGGCTTTTCAATGGTTCACCAGTTTGTAGTTCGCATTTCGTCCGATTTGTTTTTCGGTCATCAAAATGCCTTTTTCTACTAAATCTTTTATGTCGCGAAGAGCAGTGTCTGTCGAGCATTTGGTTAATTTTGCCCATTTTAATGTTTGCAGTTTGCCGTCAAAACCGTCAAGAAGTTTATTTAGCATTACACGTTGTCGTTCGTTGATAGGTGTGTGTTCGTGAAGTTTCCAAAATTCGGCTTTACCTAAAATCTTTTGCATTGTGTTTTCGGTTTCCTGTAAAGCGTTTTTTAGGCAATGTAAAAACCATTTGAGCCATTCGGTTATGTCGCCTGTGCTATGTTGCACGTTTTGCAACACTTCGTAATAGCGTTTGCGTTCAGCTAAAATCTGGCTCGACATACTGTAAAATCTTTCTCCGCTGTCATCGGCTCTGGCAAGTAACATATCGGTAATGGCTCTTGCAATTCGACCGTTGCCGTCATCAAAAGGGTGAATGATAATAAACCAAAAGTGTGCAATGGCAGCTTTTAAGACCATGTCAATATTTTCATAGCTATTAAACCAAATCAAAAACTTGTCCATTTCTGCTTTTACCAGCACAGCATTAACAGCTTCGTAATGGATTTTTTCTTTGCCCATGGCACCAGAAACTATTTGCATTTCGCCTGTACGATATTGTCCCACTTCAATTTTGTAAGGTCCGCTGTGTCCTGTTGGGAAAAGGGCAGCGTGCCAACCAAACAAACGTTCATGAGTAAGTGGCTTTTGGTAATTTTGTGTGGCATCTAACATCATTTCCACTACACCTTCAATGTGGCGGTTGCTTGCTACTAAACCTGCTGTGTTGATGCCCAAACGTCTGGCAATTGAGGAGCGTACTTGGTCATAATTGAGTAATTCGCCTTCAATTTCTGATGATTTTACCACATCAAGCGTAAGAGTGGTAAGCATAGCTTCCTCTTTGGCAGAAAAGCCAAGTGCATTCATTTGTCCGTTAATTTTACCTTGGGTATTGCGCACCTCGCCAAACACAGCATTTATAGCTTTGTCTTGCCAAGTAAACTGTGTCCAGTTATTATAGTGGTAGATATATTTTTCCATCGCTTAATTTTACTTTGCTGCAAAGTTACAAATTATTCGCCGCAAATTTGCGTTGATTAAATTATTTTTTCACCGCAAAACCTTCGGAGCTTCTATTTGGTCTTCTTTTGATGGTTGGACGTGCAAGATTAAAAAGAAATTTCAGGTGATACGGTAGTTTTATTAAGGTATAAATTAAAAAAAAGGAAAAGCTTGCTTCGGTATTGGGGCAAGCCTTTTTAATGTTTTTTAGTGCAGAGTAGAAAATCTTATTAAAAGGTACAGCCTTTATTGATATTTCCGACGGAGGCAGAGGCTTTCTCGGACGGAAAAATAAGTCCGTTTTTTTAAAGTGGTCTCTGAACTCCACTTTTATTTAAAAAGGTGATAGCTTCACTCAAAGTGAAACTATCACTCGTTTTTTTTCTAAAAGCCTACAGCCTAATAAAAAGTCAATGGAAAAGTAATTTTTCACTATTCACTATTATCTTTTCACTGTTATCTTTTCATTCTTTCATAAATTTCTTCACCGCCACTCCTTTTTCTGTTTCGAGTTTTATGAAATAAACACCCTTTGCCAGCCTGCTGCAATCTATGGTTTTTTGATTAGTGCTTATCAACAGCCTGCCCGTTACATCAGTTATCTGAATTATTTTAATAGTTGCATCCGTTTGAACCTGAAGTTGATTTGAAACAGGATTCGGATAAATATTTAATTGTTGATTTGTGTTTTCTGTTATGCCAACAAGAGGACTAAGAGTCATTTTTACTAATTGAAGCGGAGCAGTATTATCAGGGTTATATTTAAATCCATATATCGAATAAGGGTCATTACTATCTAAAGTATTTTGTTGTGAAAATGACCCATTTAATATGATGCCTGTATTTGACACTACATCAGTGGAATAATTATATTTGTAAACAGTCGGATTAATATCATAATTAAAAAAGTATATTGAATTTTCAAGAGGAATATGCCAGTAATTAATAATCATAGCATTGATAGGCAAAGTTGCAGCCATAGTTTGAACCTGATAATTAACCGGATTAAAACGTTCTATTGAATAATTAGTGTTTTTGCTTAATACATAAATCCATCCGTCGTTTCCTAAAATTG
>CAIWVT010000494.1 GCA_903916135.1 uncultured bacterium | reverse complement strand
TACATGCAGTCCAATTAATATAGCTTGGATAGTTGAACAATTGAAACTGCCAGTAATTATAAAAACTTGGTCGGGTAGTTGTGGTCGGACTGTTGGCATTTGTGACAGCAAACAAAGTGCAAATTCTCTTTTCTCTTTTGTGGTTCATGCTGGGCTAAAAATATTACTTGAAGAATACATTGAAACGGGCGGAACTGATTTTAGAGCTTGGGTAGTTGGCTCCAAAGTTAGCGTAACAATGAAAAGATCATCGCACGACAAAACAGACTTTAGAGCAAACATAAGTCAAGGCGGCAAAGGTGAAAAAGTGCAATTATCTGAAGAGGATGAAAATCTTTGCATCCGTGCTGCTCATTCCTGCGGTTTACAGGTTTGCGCCGTTGATCTTATGAAGGATGCAAACGGTGTATCTTACATTATCGAACTAAATTCAAATGGAGGGCTGAAAATCGTTGATATAACGGGAGTTAACCCATTTATTGACGTTATAAAATTATGTGAAAACAACTACAAAAAACACAAATCAACACCATCAGGAACAAGCGCACATTCAAAAGAAGCCATGCTTTTGAATGATGATTTTTTTACTGCCGCTGCTCAATTGATGAACCAAAATAAATTGCTCAAAGAAGCATTAAAACTTAAAATTTAGTCACATATCCCCCCCAGGTGCGCATGTTGCACGTGCGCACCTTTTGCCGGGCGGGTCGTCCGGAAATGGGAGCTGTCTTTTAAAAAAGATAGCCAAAATTGGTTAGTATATTGATATTCAATGATTAACATTTTTTAGCCGTAAAATTATAGCCTAAAGTTGGCGTTTAAACTTCAAAAGCTCATCAAAAAGGAATAAATGTTAACATAATTCATATAGCAGGACCACCGGGAACAATGCCGACAAAGAGCATAAACATTTTAAACTCTCTGCCTAAAAAAACTCAGAAATATTGTGACCGTAGGGAACTCAATAAAAAAAAAGAATAGTTATCAAACGATATTTATTTATAAATAAACACATTAACTACTTTATTATAAAAGATGTTGAATAATAATTTAACCATGTAATCATTGATGCTATACATTTGCTAATCAACAAAAAAGGCCGGGTATCAGGCCGACCTTTTTTGTAATATATTTTATCGCTAATCATCACTCAACGATGGCAACAAATTTACAACGGAATTTCCTAATTCCTGTAAAGAAGTCCAAAAATTTTTCAGAAGGTATTGAATTACCTGCATCCGGATTACTCAAAAACATCCCCCCGGCTACCTCTCTAGAGAACATTACGATTATTTCCGAGGTTTTCGGATATCGTGACCTTTATAAATTGCGTGATATTTCTGCAAAAGTTATTAAGGATCATAGGGTTGACAAAGATCACCGGGTTTGTTATTGTGGTAAAAAAATGCTTGGACAACGAGTAGATAAAGAATGGAAAGAATACACCCACGTTGAAGTAATTAAAAACATATATGATAAGGTTCATTATAACAAATTAATGAAGTGCGGAAGTGTTTGGGTGTGTCCTATCTGTAATTATAGAATAGGGGTAGTCAGACGAATCGAAATAGGAGCAATAATAGACAAGGCCAGAAAGGAAGGAAAAGAAATCTGGCATCAAACATTTACAATCCGGCACCATTCAAAAGATGACTTACATAACCATATTGAAGAAATGGCGAAAACATTTGCTGAAATTTCAAAGATATATAAATATCAAAAATTTTTCAGAAATGTAAAATATATTCGGGTGCTGGAAATCACATATACCGAAAATGCAAACGGTTTTCATCCTCATTACCATTTCCTTTTAATCTGCAATACTCTAGATAAAGAAACACTTAATTCGCTGGTTTCGGAATGGAATGAAAAAACGGGATCAACAATAAAAAATTGTAAATTAAAACAATGCAATTCAAAACAAGATATAGAAGAATATGTTACAAAATTTGAAATCAAACAGGAAATGACCAATAGCCAAAGTAAGACAAGAAGTCTAAATTTTTGGTCATTCCTTGACAGTCCGAAAGGC
>CAIWVT010000493.1 GCA_903916135.1 uncultured bacterium | reverse complement strand
TAAATGATAAAAACACAACAGAAAAGCTATAATTTCACAAATTGTATTATTTTTGCATAAAAAATCCGCATGAAAACTCTCAAATATTTAATCTTTTTCATTTTTGTATTGTTGTTTGCTTATGACGCTTATTCACAGAATGTAATAACTAAGCCAACTCCTGACAAAAAGACGACTCCTAACACGCAAACTTCCCCTGCCAATAAGTTTACTTTAAAAATTTGTCCTAACCTGAAATGCAGACTGAAAATTGATGGTATTGACAATGGAATTGTAGAAACCGATGGAGTTAAGAAAGTGTATTTGAATAAAGGAACGTTTCTTATCACAGCAATAAGCACCGAAAATCCTCTTGATAAAATTAGCGAAGAATATAATGTAAGCGAAGTTAATGTTCAAAAGTTATACAAAATTGACTTATTAAGCGAGCGTAATAAGCGTATTGCGCAAGAACAAGCTGCTAAACAAACAGCAAAAGCTGATTCTATTGCAAAAGTGGAAGCCCAGCAAGTGTTAATTAGAAAAGCTAAGGCTGATTCAATTGCTAAAGAGGAATTTATTGCATTACTAAATAAAATTGGGACAAATATGATATTCGTGCAAGGAGGCACTTTTACCATGGGTTGCACCGACGAGCAAGGCAGCGATTGTCCTGTTTATGAAAAGCCTTCTCATAGTGTTACGCTAAACAATTTTTATATCAGTAAGTATGAAGTTACCCAAAAACAATGGAAAGCTATTATGGGCATTAATCCATCCTCATTTACAGGTTGTGATGATTGTCCGGTTGAAAGTGTGAGTTGGGACGATGTTCAGGAATTTATTACTAAGTTGAATAAACTTACAGGGAAAGTCTATCGTTTGCCGACCGAAGCAGAGTAGGAATATGCAGCACGAGGTGGTAATATTAGCAAGGGCTATAAATATTCGGGCAGCAATAATATTGATTATGTAGCATGGTATGATGGAAATAGCAGCAGCAAAACTCATCCTGTAGGGCAAAAGTTGCCAAATGAATTGGGAATCTATGATATGAGTGGGAATGTTTGGGAGTGGTGCAACGATTGGTATAAAGGATACCCTGGCAGTACCGCAGTTATGGACCTTACCGATAAGGATCGCGTGTTACGCGGCAGTAGCTATAATTTCCCTTCGCGGCATTGTCATTGTTCCGTTCGCGGCCCAGCAACTATGGACCGCGCAGCCAATAATATAGGCTTCCGCCTGGTTTTCTCCAAGTAAACAGTGGAAAATCTAATTCTTCCTTTTAAGCAAAACGAATTGGCAAAAGACGAGTGAGGGACGAACGAGTAAAAAGCCAATGAGGGGAAAGATATACCGCCTTTGAGGGGGTCGAAATTTTTTTTTGAAATGATAAATACACAATTGGAAGGCTATGATTTAATAAATTTTACTATTTTTGAAAAAAAATTCCAGATGAAAACTTTCAGGTATTTAATGTTTTTGCTTTTTGTAATGTTGTTTGCTAATGGTGCTTATTCACAGCAGGGGGGTGTAACCAAGAAGCCAAGTACTGAGAAAAAGACGACTCCTAATACACAAACCGTTGGTTTCTGTAAATTACTAATAAGTGTTGATAAGGAAAGTTGTCTTTCAGTTGATGAGAAAACATACGGCATAATACGCCATGGCAGTGTAAAGGCAATTTGGGTGGATAAAGGCGA
This sequence comes from uncultured bacterium, assembly GCA_903916135.1. Classification (GTDB taxonomy): domain Bacteria; phylum Bacteroidota; class Bacteroidia; order Bacteroidales; family CAIWKO01; genus CAIWKO01. The sequence continues at coordinate 2,799 of CAIWVT010000493.1, read as the reverse complement.
ACACATAATTATAGTTATGAGTAGCGATAACAAATTGCTATTGTTAAAACAAGTTATTGAAATTACAGATAAAGGCACCAAAGTGCTTGATCTTAAAATCCCCGAAACACAAGTTGAGCAAAATCAGGATAAGAAGGTATCGAATGATAACAATGATTTTGCTGTAGATTATGGTATCGAAATGATATTGGTCGGAGGAGGGACTTTTACAATGGGTTGCACAAGCGAGCAAGGCAGCGATTGTGAAGCAGATGAAAAACCGTCTCATAGCGTAACGCTAAGCAATTTTCATATCGGTAAATATGAAGTTACGCAAAAGCAATGGAAAGCAGTTATGGGAAATAATCCCTCAAAATTTACAGGTTGTGATGATTGTCCGGTTGAAAATGTGAGTTGGGACGATGTTCAGGAGTTTATAACAAAGTTGAATCAACAGACAGGCAAAGATTATCGTTTGCCAACGGAAGCAGAGTGGGAATATGCAGCACGAGGGGGCAATATAAGCAAGGGCTATAAATTTTCAGGGAGCAATAATATTGATTATGTAGCATGGTATGATGGAAATAGCGGCAGCAAAACTCATACTGTAGGGCAAAAGTTGCCAAATGAATTGGGAATCTATGATATGAGTGGGAATGTTTGGGAGTGGTGTAGCGATTGGTATAAGGGATACCCTAACAGCACAGGAGTTTCAGACTATACCAATCAGTACCGTGTGTTTCGCGGCGGTAGCTGGTATGGCAATTCGCGGCATTGCCGTAGTTCACGCCGCAGCCACAGCACTCCGGGCATTCGCGGCTACGACTTAGGCTTTCGTCTGGTTTTCTCCAAGTAAACAGTGGAAATCCTTCCTTTTAAGCAAAACGAATTGGCTAAAGCAAGTGAGGGACGAACGAGTAAAAAGCCAATGAGTAGAAACAGATACCGCCTTTGAGGCGGTCGAAAATTTTATAAATGATAAAAACACAACAGAAAAGCTATAATTTCACAAATTGTATTATTTTTGCATAAAAAATCCGCATGAAAACTCTCAAGTATTTAATCTTTTTGCTTTTTGTATTGTTGTTTGCTTATGACGCTTATTCACAGAATGTATTAACTAAGCCAACTCCTTCTCCAAAAACCAACACCAATTCTCAAACTTCCACTGCCAATAAGTTTGTGCTTAAGCTTTGGCCTAACCAGAAGTGCACAATTAAAGTTGATGGTGAAAGCAAGGGCATAGTTGATTCAGGTGCAGTTAAAAAACTTTATCTATCCAAAGGGGCGTTTAAAATAGAAGCCATAAGTAGTAAGAATAATCTGGATGCGTTGTCAATAATTTATAAAGTAGGTGATGAAGACTTAAATACTGAGAATTATTATGAAATGGATCTTTTAAAAATCAGAAATGCGCGAATAGAAGAGGATTCTAAAAAGGCAGAAGAGTTTGTTAAAAATGGCGAGACATATCTCGACCAAAAAAATTATGATATGGCAATTGCTGAATATACAAATGCAATTGAATTAAACCCTAAATTTGTTGGTACATATATTAGTAGAGGATCTGTATATTGTGATAATCTTAAGAAATATGAATTGGCAATTGCTGATTTTTCAAAAGCCATTGATTTAGATCCAAAAAACTCTAATGCATATCATAACAGAGCTGTTGCCTTTTTTAATCTTGGAAAATATGAATTGGCAATAGCTGAATATACAAAGGCAATTGATTTAGATCCAAAATTTGTTAGTACATATATTGATAGAGGCTCTGTATATTGTGATAATCTTAAGAAATATGAATTGGGAATTGCTGATTTTTCAAAAGCCATTGATTTAGATCCAAAAAACTCTGATGCATATCATAACAGAGCTGTTGCCTTTTCTAATATCGGGAAATACGATATGGCAATTGCTGATTATATGCAAGCAATAGAAATAAATCCAAAATTCTGGCAGGCATATTCTAACCGAGGGAATGTTTATAATGACCAAGGGAAATATGATATGGCAATTGCTGATCATTCAAAAGCAATAGAAATAAATCCAAAATCATGGGAGGTATATGCTAACCGAGGGAATGTTTATGGTAATCAAGGGAAATTTGAATTGGCAATTGCTGATTATACAAGAGTAATTGAAATAAATCCAAAATCCTGGCAGGCATATTATCATCGAGGACAAAACTATTATAATCAAGAGAAATATGATATGGCAATTGCTGATTATACGCAAGCAATAGAAATAAATCCGAAATTCACGGATGCATATTATTGCCGAGGTCGTAACTATTATAATCAAGGGAAATATGATATGGCAATTTCTAATTATACGAAAGCAATAGAATTAGAACCTGCTTCTGACATATATTTATGGCGTGGGGAAGCATATTTTAAATTGGGTAAAAATGAAAATGCCATAAATGATTTTAAAAAAGCAGTTGATATGGGAGATGCAACTGCAAAAGAGAAGTTGAAAGAATATTTTAAAATTGATTACTAAGAAGTTTTTATCAGATGTAAATTTTTGTTGCAAATTTTCGATTAATATTCCTTCGTTGGGTTTAGGTAATAAAATAGTGAAACAATTACCTTTGGCTAAGGTTCGCAAAATGGTAGAATTGGTAGTCCTCTGATGACTTGGAGTCATCTGATGACTATGCCTCTATCGTTCTTAAACCTACTATATAACAAATTTTATTGGTTTAAAATTCAATCATTTGCAAAACACCAAATTGTCCCTAAAATTCATCTGATGACTTCAAGTCATCAGATGAATAACCATATCGGATGCTTGGCAAAACGTCAATTTGTTATC
>CAIWVT010000492.1 GCA_903916135.1 uncultured bacterium | reverse complement strand
ATGTGGTGATGCGTTATTAGAAGAAGTGAAATATTGATCAGCCACAATCTTAGAAGATATCCGAAGATGAGAATTCTGAATATATCTAAAAGCTGATAATCCATTATCAGGTAAAACTGAAAATAAATTATGTGTTGATGGAGAAATATCGTCTCTGCCTATCACTAAAAGAATATACTCTGAAGCATATGAATTTCCTGGTAACTTCTGAAGAATAAAAGGCATAACAAAACTGCGATTGTTATAACCTTGCTCCCATTTAAACAAACCATCACTTTTCTTAAAAAAATTCTCAAAAAGCTGCGGGATAGTTTTATCATTGCCCAAATTTGCTCCACTACTAGAAGCCCAGGATAAATCGGACTTTTTAATAAATTTATCTATAAAAGTTGAAACAATCTTGTTCGAATCCATTGGAGATGATAGAATTATATTACGGATTTGAGGAAAATCAGTTCTTGTAACGCCGTAATAATAGAATGAAATATCATCCTCTTTAGGATTAAAAAAGACTATATTTTCTGATTGTTCTTTACTTATATCTTTATTTAAAGACTCTAAAATATTTGCTTGCAAACCTAGATTAGAGAAGAGAGAGATTAAAGAGTTTTTTATTTGGGGATTATCATCTTCCAAAGAACTTATATCATAAGCAATAATAAAGTGTCTTCTAAAAGATTGAGGCTTTGATGTGGAAATTTGACAATAAGCTAAGTCAATAAAAGAGAAGAACAAGCAAATACATATAATGAAAAAATTTACATGAACAATAATAGAGTTAAATCTCAATGAAAACCAATGAAAGTTCATATAATTTAGTTTATTGCTTAAAATCAACATTATTTCAAAAAATCACACTATAACTTATAATGATACATTAAATCCTATATTTCAAATCATACAAATTTGACATCTATTTCATAAAGTTCTTAAGTGATTCAACGGTTTCTTAAAGATTCTTAATATCATCCCATCTCCATATGTAATAAAATTCATTGTCAATGATATAAAAGCACTATTCTCAGTGATTCGTTGATCAGGAAGCATCTGTTGACCATCCCAAATATGATATTTAACTTGTTCATCTCTTATCCCAAAACGAAGTGTCATTGATGCCCAGGACCATCTATATTGGTTATGGGTAAAGAAATTAAATGCTAACCCATATTTGTATCCTCTTATATCAAAGTATGTTGACAATTTACCTTCTTTGATCTCATAAAATGGATTATTCTTATAATATGCACTTGCAAAAAGCGAGAAGTCCATCCAGTTTGTGATATTGAAACCTACCCTGAATTCTGGATTAATCCAAGAAAAGACGTAAGGATTATCAGGAAATTTAGGAGAATTAAGCATTTCAACATGAGCAGGTTGTACGGAAAGGCCATATATGGAAAACACCATAAAATCAAGCATATATGTTGGCGCACTGTATATTACTGTTGGTTTTAATAGAGAGTTAAAGGTTGACACCGGAAAAGTAATACCAAGACCTCCAAGTGACCACGATGCAATCGAAGGCAGCCATATTATTTTCTTTTTACTTGAATTTGTATGCTTAACAGTTGTTGTATAAACCGTTTTATACTTTTTTACACTTATAATTTTCAAAGAATGATTCCCTACTGGAATATTTGTTGTTAGACAATTCCTAGAATCTAAACTGCCATATGATTTTTCATCAATCATCACTGTATATTTATCTCTCTTTCGACCTTTAAGTGATAAATTCATCAGGAAAGATTTAGGAACTAGGTCAAAATAATAGCCAGTTTGCTCCGGAAGTATTTTAAGGACGGTCTGTATAGGGTTATAAAGTTCATTATTCAGCCAAATATTATACTCCCCAGGAGAAAGTTTTAGTGTTATCGGAGATTGTTTTTTATAAAACTTCCCATTCTCAATTTGGAAATTAACTTTTTTCGGTTTTGTATATATAAAGATCTCCATTCCCTTTAATGGAATCAAATGTTTAGTCAAGGAAATAGTATCTCCTGCTGAAAGAGACAAACTCACAGTATCCGACTTATATCCAGGTGATTGAAGTATAAGGTTCACATTGCCTTTAGGAAATTCAAAATTTGATCCAGTATAAGGAAAGATAGTCGTATTTTGGAAAATAACTTTGATTTTTTCAAGCTCTGGATGGATATCCAATTTAACCACACCATTGCTGGGAATAAAATTATAAGTGCTTTCTTTCTTCACCGGATCGCAAATATTAATCTCATCTTTGATTGTATCATATTTCGCCTTTGTCAAAATTATTTGATAATGACCACATTTTATATTAAAAACAGAGGGAGAATGATTTTTTTGTAAATTAAAATTAGGTAATCCGTTAAATTCAATCAATGCGCCAGGAGGATTGGTTTTAATGGAGTAGTAACCTGTAGTATCAGGTGCTGTTACATTATAATATAAGACCGGGTATGTTTTTAAATCATCAAAAGAAAGCACATAATCATCAAAATACTTTGAACCAATCGTCAATGTTTGTTTACCTGGTTCAACATAAATAAAATACTTTCCTTCATCCTTTCTCTTATCAATTGTATCAATAATTCGTTTTGTACTCTTGAATGTTAATCCCAAATTAGAAGGAACTGTCTTAATAACTATTAAAGCATTCTTGTGCGTAAAATTTGGATCCCCCTCTGAATTACTTACTACTAATTGAAAAGATGTTTTGACATCAAAACAAAACTTTTCTCCTATTTTAATTATTGCAAAAGTATTCGGTCTATTCTGAAGGTTTTCCGTAGTAAATTTCAGATCAATAGATAATCCATTGTTTTTATTTAACATCGTTATCACATCCGATTCTGGATTTATGAATAGCAAATATTGGCCATTAAGATAAATTGGCTCAAAAAATGAATTATTTCTTTGTGATTTAAAAGATAACAAATCATCACTATTAAAAATTAGTAATCCCTTATCACTAGGAATATTTACAGTGCTTGTAATGATGCTTGAGGAACATTTCTCCAATGACATCTTATTTTGAGCGATACAATAATTCAATCCCAAGTATAACAGAACAAGATTAATAACCAGTTTGTGAAGTGAGGAAAAATTGTTTATAGAATTAATAGATCGAATATTTTGCATATAGATATCGAATTAGGGAAAGCAAGGATCAAGTTTATCAATCGAAGCTTTAAAACTGTTTACCAAAAAAGAATTTGCTTGATTTTGCAATTCTAGAAGCAATGTAAGATATCCTAAATTGGATGTTTTACCATCACGACTATATTTATGATATATGCTTACACCATAAATTGTCTGATCATTAATAATCGGACAAACCTCAATATCATCTAATGAATAGTTAGTAAATCCTTTTACCTTAATAGATTGTTTTAGCTTCGACAAATACTCTTTTTGACTATCAGAAAGAGTAGGAGGATTTTCGCCAAGTAATAGTTTCATAATAGACACAGAATCTTTTATAATACAAGCAGTTCGGAACCTTTCCATGAAAATATTCACATTGGCGATGAATTTTTGACTTATTTTTTTTGAATAAGCATGTGTTATAGTCATAAATGAAAAATCATTAATAGTCCCATTTTTATCGAATGAAAGAGCAATTTCTTCATTATTTTCTTCAGAATTTCCTAACAAAACAGGAATATGCTCAATTCTATAACCATCCTCGATTTCCATTGCTTCTCTCGAAATACTAAGATCTGAACACCTAAACTTAGTCAACTCCCAGATTTTTTCAATAATTTTTATAGTATTGGTATTAATCTGAAATTTATTTGATTTCAATGAGGAGTTTTGGTCAAATGCGCAATAGAGCTCATTAAAAAAGTCTGATGCGTTAATTTGTATTTTTATTCTTACATTATTGTCAGAAATATTTGAAATATCTACTGATATGTTAGGCTGGCATGTAAAACAACTTTTACATGATGAGCGTAAAACATAAGCAGTTGTCTGGTTATTGCTGGCTTGACATGTTTTAATAATACCACATCTTGATATTATTCTGTTAAATGTATTTTGATCAAACCTCGATTTATAATCATTATAAACAGTCTTTAAAAGAAAATTTATGGTCTGTCTTTCGGCATTTTTATCTATTCCTATGGACGATTCAAAATAATAGGTTTTATAATCAAAACTACATGCTTTATTTTGTGAAAAAACATGTTGAAGAAACAGAAATGTAAAAAAAACGACTATTAAACCATATTTCATATCGACTGATATATTTGTTATGCCTGGTAATCGGTTCAATTGTATAATTATGGCATCATTTAATGATCCACCCCTTTTTGACAAGAAACTCTTTACACTTTGGACAAAATTCAATTTCTTCATCAGTCGTGTTTTTCCCTTCAGCATCTCTCATATAACATGTTTTTATTTCACAATGATCTAATCCTTGTGTGTGACCCAACTCGTGTATAGAAACTTTAAAGAGTTGATCTAATAATTTTTGTTTATTTAGTCTAAAAGTGGATACAATACAAGCATTTCCAGGTTGAAAACTGAGGCCCATGACTCCCCAATCCTCTATATTACCTTTTGAGGTGCTAATATCCTTGACTGTAATCCCAATAGAAACATGACTTGCTGGTGTAATAGATGAAAGAAAGTTGATTAATGAATCAGCTTTATACCTATGTCTTGGTTCATAAAATGCATTTAGGGGAAATGCAATTGTACTTTTCGCCTGTACATTCGGACAAAAATGCTTCAGAGCCTCAAATAAAGAACTAATGATTTCAGGTGGAGTACCTTCAAAAGGAACAATATCAATAATAATCTGATTCTTCGATATATTTTGTTCAGATGATTTATTATTACCCCTATTGTGGTTTACGCTTTTATGTTTAGTATCATTACTACAATTTAATAGCAACAAGCATAAAGCTGAGAACAGGTATATTGTAAATTTTCTCATAGTAAAAGTAAATTGGCCAATATTATTATAAGAACCATAATATGAATGAGATATGCATTATATATCCATATTGCTAAGAAGTAAATTGATAAAATTGAAACTGGATATTGCTATGTTTATAAAATTGGTGGTTAGAAATTGATATTTTGTCTTAAACCTTATTATGCGGTTAACTTTAAGCAATATTAGATATTTTTTTCTTTATTACAATATATTCTAAAGAAAATACGGTCAAATATCATAAAATCAACATTTAACAGTAAGTTATATTGTTACGACTAAAAAAAAGCGTTCAGGCTGAAGCCTGAACGCCAATATTCTAAGAGAGAACCAAAGTTTAGAAAGTGATCTTGTTCT
>CAIWVT010000491.1 GCA_903916135.1 uncultured bacterium | reverse complement strand
TTCCGCTTTGAACAACACAATTTTTATCAATTATAAGATTTACAATCGCTCCACCTATTGGTTGGGCAATACCATGATTGGAGTCTATAATGACCTGAGGAGTGGCAATGAGCACAATGATCTCACCCGCTGTGACATCAAAAGAAATTCGTATTATACGTATTCGGGCACCAATGCCGACCCTATTTTCGGAAATCTTTTTGCTGCTCAAGCGGTTACTATCCTTGGCGGTCCCTATATGGATCCCGATGGTTTAGACAACCCAAAATATGACACCCTGCTTCCGGCAACGAATTGCAACGAAGCCATCAATGGACAAAATTTTGGCAATGCAATCGTTGATGATGAACGTTATGGCATGACAGGCTTTATGAGTTTTAAAGATACAGGCAATTTGGCTGCCATAACAGCACCTGTAACCTCATGGGATTATGTTCATTATCTCAATTCCTTTTGGCGCGACAACAGCCCGCTCACCTATTGGGGAGAAGGACATCCTGCCGCCGGAGGTTACGGACCTACATCTAAGTTTATGTTCCCCAACAACAGCGACCCCTGCAATTGGGGAACGGATTGGATAGCTCCCGGGAGTCCTTATCCAAGTGCCTATTGGACAGAAGAGCAAGCAACGAATATGCCCAGTCATCGTCAAGGGCTTGCCTGCATGGGATCTTTTGCTATGGAACCGGGGGCTTATAATTATTTTGATGTTGCTTTTGTTTTCGGTATGGATTATGCGCAACCCAACAACGTATATGGCTGGCAAAATGTGCTCAATCAACGTATAGATTCCGTGAGGAAATATTACATAAACGATTCCACGCCTTGCGGTGAAAGCATTTCGGGCATCGTTCGTGCGCAAGACAAACCTGTTACCTATTCTTTATCTTTGTACCCCAATCCTGCCAATGATGTCATTCATGTTGACATAAAAGGATTTGACAGTGGCGACAACTGGTGTGTTTTCGATTTGCTTGGCAGAACCATAAAACAAGGCAAGCTTTATAACGACAATCTATTTTCTATTTCTATAGATGATTTGCCCCAAGGGCTTTATTTCTATCAAATAAATCATGAACAAAAAAAACTTACCAATAAGTTCGTGAAATTATAGAACTCCCGTATAAAAAAATCAGCCGATGAATTGAATTCATCGGCTGATTTTGTAATATGGTGTTTTTATTTTGGTTGAAGTGTATCCATCACCCAAATTTTATTGAATAATAACTTTGCTATTCGCGTGGGTAGTTCCTGCTTGAATTTGTACAATATAGATTCCGTTTTGCAAGAGGCTCAAATCAATCTCTTCGGCAACATGTCCGGTGAGCGACACAAAGGCATTTCTATACACTTCTCTTCCCGACATATCACTAATACTAACTTGAACAGCATCTTGAATGTCCGTGTCGAATTGCAACTGGAATTTACCATTGTTTGGATTTGGAATAAGTTTCAAACCGTTGATAGTTTGGTTTTCGGCGATGCCTGCATCGTTAAATGTCAAATAAACGGTGTCGGAGGAAGTGGAGCAGCCAAAATAATTGGAAGCTATCACAAAATAATTGCCCGAAACAGTGGCATTGTATGTCATACCTGTTGCGCCACTGATTAAATTTCCTTCCTGATACCATTGCAAAGTAACCCCTGTGATGTTAGTGTTCAGTGTATTGGTTGTAATCCACAAACCGGGTTTGACAGGGTTATCAATAAACGTGATTTGTTTCATAGTTGAGTTGGTGCGACATCCATTGGTGTTCGAAACTTCCACCCAATATTTGCCATTCGTTTTAGCATAATACACCGATTGATTGGCATTGTTGATGGCATTGGTGTCATTATACCATTGAAAGGTATTCCCATAGGTGGCAGTAACAGAAAGCATCACAGAATCTTTATTGCATACCGTATCGTTTGGTGAAAAGGCAAGAGCACTCACTATAGGTGCTTGAAAAACATGTACCGTGTCCACATCATCAAAATTCAGAATGGGATGCGAAACCGTATAAGAAATGCTGAGGTCAGTGATGGTCAAAGTGAAAGTGCCCGGATTATGTCCTTGTATGGTGAAATCGCCACAATGGTCATTTGCCAATGGAGCATCATCTTCCCAAATCTCTATGGTGTAAGGAAGATTGCTCAACGCTATCTGAGGGAAAGAAAAATATACAGGTGGGTCTTGAGAGATATATGATGAAGTATATATTACAGTTCCACCTTGTTTAAGAACGAAAAAATACTCACCCGCTCCACTGGGCCAAACATCGTTGCACACATTAGCATAAATAACGCCTAAAGTCGAAAGGTAATATTGGGGTAAGGTGTCAATGGTAGTATGGAGCGTAACAGGATAGTGTCCGGGGGTAGGGTACGTTTGGGCAGGTGGGTTTTCCACAGTGCTTTGATTTCCATTTCCGAAGTTCCAAGAATAATGAAAGTTTGGATTTCCGTTACTCGGTCGGTTGGTGGTGAACGAAGTGCTGAGAGGTGCGCATCCGTAGGAGTTAGAAATTGAAAAACCGCTATTTGAAGCGGGTGCCGGTAGAATTGTAAGTGGCAAATTGAAGGACGAATTGGATGTTTGAGCCAATCCACCCAAAGAAGTTAAGTTGACATGTGCCAAAACAAACACCGTGATAGTGTAAGTTCCAGCCATAATGGGTGTGCCGCATATTTTCCCGCAGCCATGTTCCGAAGTAGGTGGGTTGCTTGTGGGATAATAAATGTTGGAAGGCGCAGCATTGGTTTGAAAGCTTAATCCAAAAGGCAAACCGGTTACACTTAACACATCCAACTGTGTCAAATCAAGGTTATATCCCGAACCTGCATCGTCAAAATTAGCAGGTAAATAAAAAGAAGCGTCCTCGTTGTAATACTGCATAGCAACACCATCGGGCATTACTGCTGGACAAATGGTTGGTTTTGCAGGAGTAGAAGTGCATCCCGAATTGATAGCACATCCAGGGCATTGCGCCTGTATGGAATTCGACAGAAATACGAAAACGATACATGCAAGCATGGTGATGGAGAAGATTTTTTTCATGAGTAATGAATTTGATTAAACTTCGGTAAAATTAAACATTTTATTTAAAAACAAGGGGTGTGAAATCGTTAAGAATTGTTAAGCGTCTATATTTCACAAACGCAAGTGGCTAATAACAAATCTATTCTATAGTGTTTCTTTTTAGTATTATTGCGATAATAGACTAAACAATAGAAACTTCAACCAAACATAATTTGGCTTTTACAACCTCATTAAAGGTGTCAATTCATTTTCCTTAAATTCTCTTTGTTGTCCTCTTGCAGTTTTTTGTGAAACTCACGAAAGGCTTTTTCAAAGGCTTTCGTTCTTGCTAACGCAACATGCATAGCTACTTCACCCTCTTCATTGGGTTCATTTTCTTCGAGATTTTCGGAGTCAATGACTTCTTCATCCGAAAAATCAAATTCACCTTCATCTAAAATAGAAACATAATCAAACTTCTCACAAATTTCTTTCCGAGCTGCTAACACATCTTCGGGGGTGTCACGCGCGATGCAAACTGTTACATCATCTATATCCAAATCTAAACAGGTAAAATCCGTCTCATCTTTAATCAATGCCTTGATATATTTGTCGGGCATTTGTCTTAGACTGATACTATCAAATTCAATTTCGACTGATATATCACCATCCATTTTGTATATATTCAATATGCGACCTTCATAACCGCCAACTGGACCGCCTCTCAATAAGTAGCCATTCTTTACTCCTTTATTAATTTTTACACTTTCGCTTGTTTTCATATATATGGTTTTTATGGTTTTTTAATTATCAAAACTTTATACGTTTGTCTAAGTGTGAAGTTGCATTCTTTGTAAAAATTATGAATAGTTGATTGGTGAATTAGTTGATTGAGTTAATTGGTTGATTGAGTTAATTGGTTGATTGAGTTGATTGGTGAATTAGTTGATTAGTGGAATAGGCAGAGCCTATATACATATATTCAACTTAGACTCAGCCAAAGCTGAACGAACATTTTATTCTTTCAAAAATCTCTTTGTTGTAATTCCCTTATCTGTTATTGCTTTAATAATATAAACTCCACTTGAAAAGATTGAAATATCCAAATTTATTTTATTGCCATTTACTTCCAATTTCTTAAGTATTTGCCCTTCTATGTTTAGAATTTCTATGGAAGCTTTTTCAGTTGTTTCAATGATTAGATAATCCGAGGCGGGGTTTGGAAAGATATTTATATGCAAATCCAACAAATCGTTTTCAGCAACAGACACACCTCCATTGGTGGTTTTTAAAATGTTTCCTGCATCGCTACAAGCATACCCTGTATTGGTGTTGGTGAAACATACTGAATTTAACCAATAACTTATGCCGCTTGTTTGAGTTGTCCAAGTGGTTCCGCCATTTACTGTTTTCAGAATGGTGCCATTTCCCCCAATAACATAAACTGTAGTGCTATTGGGAGCCATTACTGAGCGTAATGAATTTGTTGTTCCACTGCTTTGTGCTATCCAATTTGCTCCGCCATTAATAGTTTTAAGGATTACTCCTCCCCAACCCACAGCGTAACCAATAGCGGGCGTAGGAAAATAGACTGACTGCAGTGCATTCGTTGTTCCGCTCAATTGGGCTGTCCAGTTCAAGCCGCCATTGACGGTCTTGATAATAGTTCCATTATAACCAACAGCATAGCCTGTATCGGTAGCAGTGAAATAAACGGAGATTAACCAAGAAGTAGTTCCGCTTGCTTGTGTGCTCCATGTTATTCCTGCATCGTTCGTTTTAATAAGTTTTCCTGTATCGCCAACAGCATAACCATGACGGGCATCCGTAAAGAAAACAGAACGCAAATTATTTGTTGTTCCGCTTGTTTGTGCCGTCCAAGCAGTTCCGCCATTGATTGTCCTCATGATTAACCCAGTACCTCCAACAATGTATCCTGTATCAGCATTCGGGAAGAAAACTCCATCCAAAAACTCAGCGGTTCCACTTGTTTGTGGCGTCCATGTTGTGCCTGAATTGCTCGTTTTCAGTATGGTTCCCCAAAGACCAACAGCATAACCCGTGGAGGCATCAGCGAAATAAATAGCCAATAAGTCATTGCTTGTTCCGCTGTTTAAAGCGGTCCATTGCGAAAAACCTATTGTTGATAAGAATAATAAACAAATGGAGAGTGTGAGTTTTTTCATAGTTCGAATTTTTATGGTGTTATGTGAATAAATAAGAATGTAATAATGCTAAGCCAAGAAACTTCTCTCCATGGCTTAATTTTTTATAATTTTATATTGCTGTTTCAACTCTCGACCAATAGATAAAAAGTAAATGCCTTGCGACAAAGTATGTAATGCAATGCGTGTTTTCTCTTCCTTTAGGATACCTGAGCGCAAACTATTTCCAAGCAAATCATACAAGGTATAGGTTGACCCTATCAGACTTATATCCGTTTCAACATTGATTTCATCCGTGGCAGGATTCGGATAAATAGCCGTTTTTAGTTCAGGTTTTTGATGTTCCACAACGTCCACTGTTAGATTACAATCCATCGCAGCAGCGCCGCCAAACACTATATTGTAGCCTGTGGATGATGTGGTGAAGTTATTCATAAACAAATAATAGGTGTCGCCGGCATTTACATTTTGTACGGGGCAGAAAGGATTTCCGGGTCCGGGAGGGACTGAATTGGACACGCCCGAAGAACCTAAACCCGTTGAACCAAGAGGACCATAAGAACTGGAAGCATTGCACACCGAGGGAACAAAGGTTGAATTATAGACCGAACAAAAGGCAGGATCATTGTTTTGAAATAATATCCAATCATAATCGGGATACATCGCTTCGGCAAGAGAATCAGGATAAATGGTGAATGTGAATGAGCCGGACGTTAAGAAGGTAAAGGTAAGCCACTGAGATTGATATTCGGTGATACCACAGTTATCAGTGGAGAAAGCATCCACGTTTGAACCCGGACCGTAAGTGTTGCGCGGAAAATGACGGTTGTTGCATACAAAAGTGGCGCTTCTGCAATCGGAATGGGATGTAATGGCACAGATATTAAACGTACCGGTTCCGGCACCCGCGGCTTTCCAAAACCTTACATAGATAGTGTCGCCTACCTGAAAGTCGGAACGGTCAATCACAGGCATAAAATTGCTTGCATCATCATCGTCGCAAGCAATGAATTGCAAATTGGAACAGCTTCCTGAATAGATTGCCATACCCCCATCGGTTATAGTTCCTTCTGTGGATGTTATGGCGACAGCACCCGAAGGAGGCACAATGAAACGATACCAAACATCAGGCGAGCCGGGGAAAGCACAAGGAGGCGTGCCTCCATTGAGGGCATCATTTTGATAGATGGCGCCATCCGTAGTGCCTACTACAAATCCACAGCTATCAGCATTTACAATCAGAAAAGGGGCATTACAAGGTGTATCACTTTGTGCATAGCCTTTCATTAAGAAAAATGATACTACTACTGCTATTGAAATAATCTTTTTCATATTCACATGCTGTCGAGTTTTGCTACTATATGATTCTTTTTAAAATTTTTGTATATCTTAATGACATTTAACAATTTCATTCAGGTTAAAATTAATATTTTCAATATTATTAACCCTTATTATTTTTCTTATTAAATCATGATGTGATGATTTTTCCTTTCAATCATCAAAAGTACAAAAAAATCCCCATATAAAAACAAAAAAAAATCTTCAAACCTATCTTTCCCATCTGAAATTTTGACTAAAGGGAATTTTATTTATTAAAACGATAGTCGCAAGCTATCGTTTTTTTTTGTGCGTTAGATAGGGTAGGTTACATGGATGAATTCGTTTATTTTCGATTTTGCATTCAGGTTTTTTAAGCTAACATCGATGTTAGCTCGATTAACATCGATGTTAACTCGATTAACATCGATGTCGTTTAAGTTAACATCGATGTCGTGTAAGATAACATCGATGTCGTTTAAGTTAACATCGATGTCATGTAAGGTAACATCGATGTCGTTTAAGATAACATCGATGTCTTTTAAGTTTACATCGATGTCATCATAAAAGATGGGGACATAAGGGGAAAATGAGAGGGTGTAAGTTGGTTAAGAATCCAAGGGACAGCCCATTGGCACGCGCGCAAGGGATTGAAATGGAAAGCCCACAGCGCCGTTTTTCAGGCGCGAGGACTTGGAATGGAAAGCCCGACCCCGACAATTTCTTGTCGGGGATGCGCCCAAAGAAAGATCCAAGCTTCAAATACCAAGCTCCAAATACCAAGTTTCGGGTTTGAATTAAAAATTAAAAATTAAACCTGCCCGAAGGTCAGGCTGGAATGGAAAATGCCGAAAGGTTAGGCTTTTTTATTGCTCTATTGCTGAATTGTTCTATTGTTTTTTTTTCTTAGTGTTTCTTAGTGTACTGAGTGCCTCAGTGGTTTCTTCTTTTTTTATCACAGGGGACACAAGCACCCAATACCACGTACCCATAATCTTAGGACTAAATGACCCAATGACAATAATGACCTAATGACCAAGTCTTAAATCAAAAATCTCAAATCAAGAATCAAGAATCTCAAATCAAAAATATCCATGTGGAAAAATTTTCGTAAATTTGCAGCGAATTATTTAAGTAGAAAATGACGGACATCATAAAAATATTGCCCGATAATGTAGCGAACCAAATTGCTGCAGGAGAGGTGGTGCAGCGTCCTGCTTCGGCGGCGAAGGAGTTGCTGGAGAACGCCATAGATGCGGGCGCCACGGATGTGCAACTCATCATAAAAGACGCGGGCAAGACGCTGATACAGGTGGTGGACAACGGCGCGGGGATGAGCGACACGGATGCGCGGGTGTGTTTTGAACGCCACTCGACATCGAAAATCAGCGAGGCGCACGATTTGTTTGCTTTGCGCACCTTTGGCTTTCGCGGCGAGGCGCTGGCTTCGATAGCCGCCGTGGCTCAACTGGAGATGAAAACCAAACGTGCCGACATGGAGTTGGCTACGTTGATACAGATTGAAGGCTCTGAGGTGAAACAACATACGCAATGCAGCGCCGCCAATGGCACGAGCATCGCGGTGAAGAATTTGTTTTTTAATGTGCCCGCGCGGCGCAAGTTTTTGAAAGCCGATGCCACCGAAACGAGTTATATCATCGAGGAGTTTAACCGAGTGGCGCTGGTGCATCCCGAGGTGAGTTTTTCGTATTATAACAACACCAAACTGGTGACTCGTTTGGAGAAAACCACCTTGCGCCAACGCATCAACGGGGTGTTTGGGTCGAGTTATGGCGAGAAACTGATACCCGTGGAGGAGAAAACCAATGTGGTGAACATCAGCGGATTTATAGGCAAACCCGAATTTGCACGCAAAACACGCGGGGAGCAGTATTTTTTTGTGAACAACCGCTTCATCAAACATGCCTATATGCATCATGCCGTCACGTCTGCTTATGCTGAAATGATACCCGACAAGAGCTTCCCGTCGTATTTTATTTATCTGGCGGTTGACCCGAAAAACATAGATGTGAACATACATCCTACCAAAACGGAAGTGAAGTTTTCGGACGAGAAAGCGATGTATGCTATCATGAAATCGGCGATACGGAAGTCGTTTGGCTCGTTTAGCATCACCCCTACTCTGGATTTTGAGGTGGAACGTTCGATGGATTTTAGCAACTTGGACACTTCGCGCGAAGTGAAAATACCGACCATAAAAATTAATCCCGACTACAATCCGTTTCAAACCACCAACTCAGCTCGCCCCTCGGGAAGTTATACACCTCCCAAAGATAAAAACCTGCCCAATTGGGAGAAACTCTATGACATACCGGAAGCGCAGCCCGAGATTGACCAAAAGTTTAACCGTGTGGAGAAAGCCGAAGCTGATATGCCTGAACAAATTACAGGGGTTTCGTTTTTTATGTTTGCGAAGAAATATATTTTGACGCCTGTGAAGTCGGGATTGATGTTTATAGATATTGCCAACGCCCGCGAGCGGATTTGTTACGAACAATTGTTGAGAAACATGGAGAACCATCAGCCGATGAGTCAGGGTTTGTTGTTTCCGCAACGGGTGGTGTTGACGCCTTCGGAAGGGGAGTTGTTGGGCGATGTGTTGAACGAGATTCGCACCTTTGGTTTCGATGTGGAGCCTTTTGGTCAGAACACTTTTGTGGTGAATGGCTTGCCCACCGATGCCGAGAATCAAGATGCGAAAGAATTGTTGGAACATCTGTTGGAGAGTTATAAGAAAAATCAATTGGAAGCCCATCTGGATAAGAAATTAAATTTGGCACGTTCGTTGGCAAAGAATATTTCGGTGAAATTTTCGCGCAACCTAACGACCGAAGAGATGCAAAGCATCGTCGGGGAGTTGTTTTCGTGCACCATGCCCGAGACATCTCCTTCGGGGAAGAAGGTTTTGTTTGTGATGACGGGGGAGGAAATTGAGAAGAAAATGAGGTAGGGAGTGAATAATGCATAGATTTTAATTATGGAAAAACATTTGAAAATACTTACTGCCGAATACTTAGACGCGTATTCAAAAGCACTTACTATCAATTGTCATGTAGTTTTTGATATTATAAGAAGCAAAAACTTATATGTTGAAGACGATTTTGAATACCATATACAATCATCTACAACCTATTCGTCCAACATTGAAGGGAACAGCATTGATATAGACACTTATCTTAAAAATAAAGAATTTAAAATAAAGTCAAAGCCCAAAGAAATGAAAGAAATAGACGATTTGATTCTTGCCTATAATTTTGCCAAGAACAATAAATTAAGTCTAACTACATTTTTAGAAGCGCATAAGATTTTAAGTAAAACTGTTTTATCACTTAAAAGCCAAAAAGGCAAATTGAGAAATCAGCAAGTCGGTATTTTTAGCAGCGGAAAGATTGAATATATGGCTGTTGAACCTGAGTTTGTGAAAGATGAGGTTGCCAAATTATTTTATGATATACATGAATTAGTAAACAGTGATTTATCCTATAAAGAAATATTTTATTATGCTTCCATGATACATTTAGTATTTGAGAAGATACATCCTTTTATGGATGGCAATGGTAGGGCAGGTCGTTTGTTAGAGAAATGGTTTCTATCAGAGAAGGTTGGAGAATTTGCTTGGTCTATTCAAAGTGAAAAATACTATGCACAAAACAGGTCTGAATACTATCAAAATATTCATATTGGTTTTAATTACTATGCTTTGTATTGGGAGAGATGTATTCCCTTTTTATTAATGCTGCCAAAAGCAATGGAGCTTTCTTGACACTTTCACAAATCTGTGGACTATCCTGATTAAAAGACAAAATAAATATAGACAAAAAATTATACACCTCAATAAATATCGCTTGTTTTGAGTTATTAAAGCTGCTTATAGAAATTATAAACACATTTAAAAATGAAATAAAAAATT